>SCSR01000020.1 GCA_004297575.1 archaeon | reverse complement strand
AAAAAAAGTCAGAGTGTACGATCTGGTAAATGGCAAGTTATTCTCAGGAAGCAAGGAAGAGATGAAAGCCAGTTATGTCATCACCCCGTTCGGTGAAGTCGTGTCGCGCGTCAACATCTTCGGCAGCGTGATTGACAAGTTTGAGAATGATAGCGGGACATATTCGACCGTAACCGTGGATGATGGGAGCGAGGCGATAAGCTTCAGGGTGTTCAACAGCGGCATGCTCAAAGGTATTGATATCGGTGACATGGTTATTGCAATAGGCAAAGTGAAGGAATGGGATGGTGAAAGATATGTTGGCGGGGAGATTGTCAAGAAGATTGAGGATAGAAATTATGAAACTTACAGGAGGCTTGAGCTGCTGAAGAAGATCATGCCGATGAAAAGCATGGTTGAGGAATTGAGAAAGCTTGCGGAGACAGACAGCCAGGAGGAATTGCGCGATTATGCGAACAGCAAGTATGAGATGACAGATGAAATGCTGGGTGCCGTGCTCGATGGAGCAAAACTGCATGTCGATTACAAGTCAAAAGTACTTGAATTGATAGGTACATTAGATAATGGTAGCGGCGTTGACATACCGAAAATATTCGAGATGTCCAAGCTGCCTGAAAATGTTGTCGAGTCTGCAATCAACAAGCTGCTAGAGGAGGGTTCGCTCTACGAGCCTATTGCAGGCAAATTTAGGAAGGTTTGATATGGATTACGAGAGTATGCTGTCAAGCGCAATGGAAAAGATGCCGAAGAAGGAATTGGTCAAGGATAGGTTTAGCGTTCCTGCTCCACAATTGGAAGCGCAGGGAACGAGGACATTGGTAAAGAACTTTGGCGATATCGCACATGCCATCAGGAGGACGCCGCAGGAACTGTCGAGCTATCTGTTCAAAGAACTTGCCACACCAGGCGTGCTGCAGAACGGGTCGCTGATGCTGCAAGCCAGGGTTACTCCGGACACGATAAAGAAAAAGATTGACAATTACATCCGCGATTATGTTTATTGCAAGGTTTGCGGCGAGCCAGACACGGTTCTTGTAAGGGAAGGAAAGAATGTGTTCATGTCATGCGAGGCATGCGGTGCGAAAAGGCCTGCGGGGACGAGGTAATGTTCTGGGGAAAGATAATGAGGACAAAGCAGGATGTCGTAGTCGCGATATGTGATGAGAAATTATTTGGAAAGAAGATAAAGTTCAAGGATTTCAAGGTAGAAATAAGCAAGGATTTCTACGGTGAAAGGCTGATCAATGACAAGATTGCTGTCGGTGCGATGAAGATCGCTGATATCGGCAACCTGTTTGGTGAGGAGATTGTCAAGCTTGCCAAAGAAAACGGTTTTATAGACGATGAAAACATTATTTTAATTGATGGTGTCCCTCATGCGCAGTTCGTCAGGCTATAAGAAGGCACAGTTCTTCATCCTGTCGGCACTGACCATAGTCGCACTGATGTACCTGATGGGAAGATGGATAAACGCGTCCACCATACCTGACACGTCAAGCACTGCTGTGAATTCCGCGCCGTTCATCTTCAATGATATTATTGAAAAGACGCTGCAGACTGTGAAGCTGAGTACGGATTGCCTGGAACTCACATACAACATGCAGGAGTATTCTACATTTGTCAAGGATTTTGCTGCGAAGAACGGGTATGACCTGAGATACGATTACACGATAGCTCCGCCGTGTTCGGGTGCCGACAAGACGTCCAGGACACTTGTGTTCAACGTCACGATGTCAAGCAGCTCCATGGTTGTAGCGAAGAACTTTACTTCTCCTTGGCCATGAGCTTTATCAACGGAAGATACTCGCGCTTTAACTTTTTCGTGGAGCAATGGAGGGATGCTGCAAGTTCTGCATTGGATTGCTTTGACTCTTTCCTTTCTTCTTTCGTCCTGCCAAGGATTGCTATGTTGGACGGGTACTGGTATCTGGTGAATTTCCTGTAAGGGTTCTTCTTGCTGAGTGCTACTCCAGCTGTCATCATGTCTATGGCATACGCAAGCAATTTCCAGTTCTGC
>SCSR01000019.1 GCA_004297575.1 archaeon | reverse complement strand
GGAATGATTGATGTAAATAAAATAACCGCAAGTATCAGAATTGATAGAGTTTTCACAATATACAATACGATAATAGAGATTAAAAGTTAATCCAGCCATTCCTTATTTTTGATCTTGTCCGGTATGTACTTGTCTGAGATGAACGTGATTCCCTTTGATGACAATGCAGCCAGCTCTACCTTGCCATTCAGTTCCTTCCACAGCTTGAACTGTTTCTGCCATTCCTTATGGTCCTTGAACCAGTCGTAATTCTTCACCTGCTCCAACCTCTTCACATCGACTTCTTCGAACTTGATTAGGTGCTTCTGCAATCCATACTTGACAACATCCTCAGCAGTCAATCCAAGCATCTTCGCGCCAGGAATCGCAAGCTCCTGTGAAATGTGCGCCAAAGAAATTGAGCCGTACTTGATAACAGAATAGATATAGGCTCCCCACGGATCACCGTCTACAAGAATGTACACAGGCAGCTTGTATTCCATGTGCAACCTCTGCAGCAATCTTCTAATTCCACGCGTTGCCTGGCCCTGCGATGAAATAATGATGCAATTCAATTTCTCCCACACGCGGTCTTCATGCAACCTTTCCCATTCAGCGGCCTTTTCCAAATAAATCACGAACTTGGCGTCTACTTTTTTGAAAATGATATCCTCGACGTTAGAAGGTATGGCCCAGCCGCCAGAACCAAGCTTGCTCCAGTCGATGGTGTCACCCTTGTCCTCTATCACGACCTTTCCAGCAACCGATCCCAGCTTGTTTGCGTTGATGTGCAGCAACTCACGTGACGCGTCTGTAATCAGTTCCAAATCTTCAATCGCAGCATTCGATTCTTCCTGCTCGTCAACGAGGTTGATGTTCGAGTTTGGCAGCGTCCTCTTCATGCGGTAGAACGTCTCTCTCAGGCTCAAGTGCTTGCCAACATCAATCAATTCTTTTGCAACGGCTGCAGCCTCTATCGTCTGCACGAATTTTCTTACATGACCGATGTTGAAAAAGTATCTCTTCGCCAACCCCTCACCCATCGTGATCATCTTGCTCTTCGGGTCATACTTGACGTTCGACAGTGTTCGTATAGGTACGTCTAGGGCAGGATTCTTCTCATGCTTGATCTGGTCAAGTACGTTACTTCCCAGCTGCTTCAGGTTCTTTTTTGTTTCCTGTTTCGTCAGTCTTAACACCTTTCTTTACAATCTTCTCCAGACCTTCGATAATCTTTTCCTTCTTCTCATCAGTCAGCTTTTCAAGCGACTCTGCCAATTCAGGGATGTATCTTTCGAACAAATCCCTTCTCAGCTGCGCCTCTTTCCTTTTATTTTTCTGTCTCACGTAAATAGACAGTTGTCTACCCGCTTCCTGCAATGCGAGTTTCATCTCCTTGATAATCTCCGGATAGTCGGCGATTGCCTGCTTGCCTTCTGATGTATAAGGAACATACACTGACGCGAAATGTATCAGTATAACCAGCGGTCCCTGCGGAAGCTGTCCCGACGATTGCGAGAATCCATACCTTCTCCAGTCAGTATCGACTGTAGCTTCATGCGTCGCACAGTCCGATTGGTGATATAGCAACGGCACACGGTTTGCAAAACGATACAACTGCGCGCCCGAATCTGCAGGAAGTTTTCCGCCATATGCCAACCCGACTTCTATCTGGAACGGGTTTCCCCTGTAAACTGCTGGCGGTCTGGTAACTGCAACAAAAAATTCCGCTTCCACTTCCTTTTTCATTCCTTCTTCGATAATCTTTTCCCCCATTGGCGATAGGCAATCTGTCGGCGGGGAGACAAGCTTGACCATCTGGATTGCCTTATGCAACCTCTCAGCCTCGTCGTGCACGATATCTTTCGGTTTCTTGTTGTCAAGTTTGGCAAGTTGCAGCATCTGCTCGGCAGACGACCTGCCCACTCTAGAAAATTCTGTTGTCAAAAATCCAACCATATTCCTTGCCTGCGTGTTTGCAAGCATCCTTCTCAATATTCCCAGTTCAACACCGTATGGGTGTGGCTTGATTTCTTTCGGCTGTATCGGCAATTCATTCACAACACGGTCAAAAGTAGTCTTGCCGCTCGGCCCGTCATAAATTATTTTTGCATAAGGGTTTGCGACTGCAGTCTGTTTCAAAAATTCCAGAACCGATTGCTTGCCTTCGATATACCTTCCCTCGGCTTCCATTTCAATCCTGATGCCATGCCATTTGTCAGGGTTCTTCTCTTCCTTGTGTGAAACAATCAGCGGGTCGTTCTTCGTCACATCAATCAGCAGTTCGACAGAATGTATTTCCTTTCCTGTGCTTGATGTCACCACCGCATGCTTACCTGTCGTCAGTTGCGAGTAGAGTATTGCGCCGGATATGCCGATACCTTGCGTTCCCCTGCTCTGCCTCAGCCTATGGAACTTGCTTCCGTACAAAAGTTTTCCGAATGCAAGCGGAATCTTTTCCTCAATGACACCAGGCCCGTTGTCCTCAGCAATAATCCTAAACCTGTCCACGCCAACTTCCTTCACGCTCACCTTGATGTCAGGAAGTATACCCCCTTCGTTCGTCGCATCCAGCGAATTGTCAACAGCTTCCTTGATTATAGTTATCAGCGACTTGGTCGGGTTCTCATACCCCAGCAAATGCCTGTTCTTCTCGAAGAATTCGGCTACCGAAACCTCCCGCATCTTCTGTGCCAACTGCTCTGCAGAAACTGTTTTTTCAGCCATAAAATCGCTCGACTACATTAATTCTACGAAACTTCTACTTATAGATTTTTATTTTCCTGGATATATCTCATCACAGAAGAATGCTTTCCGCCCAACAGCAGCATCTCCACCGCCTTGCTGGCTAACCTGACGCTATCCCATTTGCCCATGATGCACACTGTCTTGCCATAAACTGCAATCTTTGTATCGGAATATTTTTCGACAAGCTTTTTGATTTTTCCTCTGGTTCCGATCACCCTGCCTTTCAATACGGTGCTCCTGTTCTTCGAGTCTCCTGCAAAACTTTTCACATCAATCATCTCGAGCAAGTATTCGTCATCAAGCATATCCAATGCATCCTCAAACTCAAATCCTCTGCCGAATGCTGTGAAGATTTGCTTGGCTCTTGTAAGCATAAGCGGGTCGTCAGATTCCAATTTCACTTCTTCATTTATTTCCACGCTGATGTCCGACAAAGTCTTCAGCTTGTCCCGCCACCTGCTGTTTTTTTTCAGCAGCCTCAGGCGCTCTTCTGGTATCGCAACAAATCCTAACATGTCTATTCTATAATCATACCTTTTACATAACCTTTTCGTCTAAGCCAGTTGGCCTGCGTCGAAGTGTACTTGAATGCAACATCGCCTCTTTCATTCGACTGCACAACCCACGGCTCGACAAGAATCAAGTCACCAGTCCTGATCCATATTCGTTTTCTCATCTTGCCGGGTATCCTGCATATCCTCTCGTTTCCATCGTCACATTTTGCCCTCAACCTGTCCCCGCCTACCATCGACTCGACGACCGCAAGCACTTCATTCTGCCTTGGCACCCTTATCCTAGAAATTTCGATTTCTTCCTGTGTCGGCTGGTTTTTGTCTTTTCCCATTGTATGTTATTGGTCACCTAATTTATAAAACAATCATGCTTCTTCCTGGGTGAAATGCGTGCCCGACTTTAATGCAATCTCTGCCCTTGCCAGCTCATGTCCGATGTAAGCAGCGTGGTCCATCAGAGAAATCAGATTTGCGTGCAGGATTCTCCTGTATATCGTCTGCGCCTTCGTTCCCCTGAACTCGTGTTCGGTTGGCATGCCTTCGTTCGTAAGGAACTTGACAACAATCTCACCGTTTTCAACACTCACTATGAAATAGCCGTTCCTGTCTTGTTTGAATTCTACCACCTTGCCTGTATAGTGCTTGTCCAAAATTACCTTGGCTTCCCTCCAGTCGTTCTCGTAAATGTGAGCTGAGTTGGAAATTATTATCAGATCTCCCAAGCCAATGCCAAGCTTTGTTGCAATCTCTTTCTGCATCTTCCTCAATGCGTAAGCATTCAGTGGCCATGCGCCGAACATGTCATTCGAGCGTATAGTAGCAGTCTCATACAGTTTGCTGTTCTTCACATTCCACACGACTTGGGTTATGCATGGCGGGTCGGGCGCATCTTTGTCAGTAGCAACGTTCCATGTGAACGCAATCGCCCTGCGGGTGTGCGGCGTTCGCTGGAGACGCTCTACGGCATGCTCGACTTGGTCGAACGTGCTCCCGTCAGGCAGCGGGTAATTCATCAGCCTGTTGCCATAGGTGTATGTGACACCGGCCGGCTTGTCCTTGCCGAAAAAGTTGGCATAATAATTCTTCAAATCATTCTCTGTTACCTTCATCCACGGCGCCATCTTTTCAGATTCCTTTTCAACCACAACTGTCAGGTCGATGATTTCTTTCTGTTTTATTTTGTACTCGCTTTCCTTCTCTGTACCGAATTTCATTATCACATCAACAAGTTGCAGCCACGCCTCGTCTATACTACCTCTCACCTTGAATGCCGCTTCGTCTGTTATGATAGTAGCGGGCTTGGTCTCGAGCTGCGTGATAAATACAGGCTCCATGAATTGGCTTGCTTCCGTCTTGGACAGTTCTGAAACCTTTTCCACCACTTCATTTTCCCTTCCACGCATGTCAATCAGTTGCACGTTCTGTCGGATCTTTTCTATGTGGCTCGGGTCAATGTCAGAGTCTATGTAGCCAGGTGAATCGATTATCTTCCCGTTTTCGTCAATGCCATTTTCGAACAGCTTGACAAGGGCATCTCCTGTTTTCATCAGATCAGCGCCGCACATGATTATGTGCCGTACAGTCGGCTTTGCCAAGATGTTCTTTATCATGGGGTTTATGCCTTGGACTGTGCGCAGGTTGCCGCAGATGAGAAATCCGCCTCTAGGGATGTTCTCCAGGATTGATTCCTTTTTTGTCCACAGGGTACATATACCGATTGGACTATCCAAGTCGCCAATCTGCAGTTCGTTGCGGTAGAATATCGGCCATTCCATGAAATCAACGTCAATATATTGAAATGTAATTCATTTATGCTTAATAGGCGGTTAAATAGCCTAGCCTTACAATTTCAATTATGGAAACAGTGGCATTGGTCCCTACGTACAACGAAGAAAAAAACATAGGCGAGGTCATCAGGCGCTTGAAAAAAGTGCGCGGCGTAAAGATAGTCGTGATTG
>SCSR01000018.1 GCA_004297575.1 archaeon | reverse complement strand
CCCATATTCTATCAGCTTGGGCAATTTGTTTTTCATCGCAGCCTCTATCTCGCCCGTATTCTCCCTAAGCTCAGGCGGCATCCATTTCAATCCCAAAGTCTCATACACGCTTTCCTCGCTCACACCATTGATCTGCTTGTCTCCCTTGAACACACCATACTCGTTCAGTTTGTATCCTTTGCCGATGGCGATGCTCCTCAGCTTGATATTGTGGTCCTTGTTGCCTGTGAAATACTGCAACGCCGCGCCGAAACTTTTCTTCGGTACAACTCTCACATCAACATTCAACCCATCAATCAGCTTGACAGAAGACTTGGTATCTCCTTTGCCGATTATCTCCACGACTTCAGGCATCTTTGTAAAATAATCCATCACAGCCGCAGGATTTTTCGAAATAACAAGTATGTCCGCATCACCGATAGTCTCTTTCTTCCTCCTCCCGCTGCCGCCAACAACCGCCTGTTCGACATCCTCTACAGTCTTCAGCCTCCTTTCAATATCCTCTATCATCGGCATGGCGAACCCGAGCAGGAACCTCCCGCTGCTCTTCTTCATGAACTCTATATTTTTCAGTATGTCCTGTTCACTCTTCTTCCCAAACCTTTCCAGCTTGCTTATATTTCCTGCGCGTGCAGCCTTTTCCAAATCTTCCACGGTCTTTATCTTCAGCTTGCTGTAAAGCATCTTTATCTTCTTCGGACCAATGCCTTCAATCGATGTCAATCCTTCGATATCAACCGGTACTTTCTTCTTCAGGTTCTCGTAAAACTTGAGCTTGCCTGTCGTCAACAATTCTTCAATCTTCTCGGCAATCGATACACCAACGCCAGGTATGTCCATCAATGCCTCAACACCGCCTTTCCTGTAAATTTCCTCAACGCTTTTATCAAGCCCCTCAATCGACCTGGCAGCCTTTTCATACGCTCTCACCTTGAAAATATCCTCATGTCCCATTTCAAGATAAATCGAGATGTTGTATAGGATGCGGGCGACCTCGCTGTTCCTCATAAAAATACATTCTGTTTCTCCAGCTAAAGCTTTTATTCCTCCCAGATGATAGTAAATTCATGTTCGTGGAAAAGTACAAGCCGCACTGTTTGGCAGAGTATGTCGGGCAGAAGGAAGCGGTCCAAATGCTCACGGAATTCATGAAAACCAAATCCAAGAAAGCGCTGTTGCTGCACGGTCCGGCAGGCACTGGCAAAACATGTCTTGTTGAGGCGTATGCAAAAGAGAACGGCATGGAGCTTGTGGAGATGAATGCCAGTGATATACGCAGCGAGGATGAAATCAAGAAAATATTGGGCGCTGCCTCCAAGCAATCATCATTGTTCAACCGGAAGAAAATAATCCTTGTCGATGAAGTAGACGGAATTTCAGGTAGGGAAGATGAAGGCGGTGTGGCTGCAATCATAGAACTGATAAAAGAATCATCCTTCCCAGTCATCCTGACAGCAAACAACCCATGGAATCCCCGATTGAAAACATTGAGGACCCATGCTACTGTAGTGGAATTCAAGCGGTTGCCAGTGAGGGACGTGCAGAAAAAGTTGGGGCAGATAGCAGTTGCAGAAAAAATAAACAATGATATCGCCATCATGAACTCGATTGCAAAAAAGAGTAATGGTGACATGAGGTCGGCGATGAATGATT
>SCSR01000017.1 GCA_004297575.1 archaeon | reverse complement strand
AAGATGTTTTTTGGGTTATCGCTTCCTATCATTTTAAACCATTTATTTATATTTTTCTCGCCGCGAATACAGACCATATGAATATCATTCCATCCTCTTCTATTATATGTTGTAGACCATGTAGATAAATTAAATTTCATAGTGTTTTTCAAAATTTCTACCAATTGTTCATTCAACTTTTTGGATGTAGTTGAAATTATAATCCTAGGATAATAAGGCAATTTCCTCGATTTCTTTTCGAAAGTCAAGCACCCATCTGTATCAAATATACCTCTCAAGCATCTGCAAGAAAGTGCTTTCGATTTTAATATAAAGTTTGGTATAGAGACACTGTTTTTAGGACCAAGTGGTAAGCCTAGAACATTATGTTTAAACATTACCAAATCTTTAGAACCAAATTGGAAACCTATGACATCGGGCCATTTCCTGATATGAACTTTTATTCCATATATCCTCTTGTAAAAGTTTGGTATGAATTTAGTGTAATATTTATAATCATCATATCTATGTCCTCGGAGGGAATATAGGCAAGTATTACGATACTTATTCATACTACCATCACCAATGTGAATTCCAATTTCTTCGGCTAAATCTAAATTCGTTTTCTTAGGAGTTTTCATGTTAACATATCTATGCTCTGTTATAAAAATAATTATTTAATCTTCTTCAAAATGAATTCTTTAGCCTTATCTGGCTTTACTTTCCCTTTCGATTCCTTCATGACCTGGCCAATCAGGAACTGCAGTGTCTTTTCGTTTCCTGCCTTGTAATCATCCACGGCCTTTTGGTTCTTCGACACTACATCGCTGACAATCTTTTCAATCTCCTTGTCGCTTTCTATCAATATCAAATCTTTCTTCTCCACAATTTTTCTTGGCGACCTGCCTGTCTTGACATACTCCAGCACCAAGCCTTTGGCAACCTTTCCTGTAATCTCCCCGTCATCCACCATCTTCAGTATCTCGACCAGATCTTCAGGCGCGACTTTGGAAGTCCTTATCGTCATGTCATTCGAGTTCAACGCTTTCATCAAGTCCCCGACAATCCAGTTCGCCAGGTTCTGCCTGTCCTTGTAGATCTTTGCGCATCTCTCGAAAAAGTCAGCCAACGCCTTGTCAACATAAACAAGTATCTTCGCTTCACGATCCCTCACGCCATAGTTTTTCATGAACCTCTCTACCCTTGCATCAGGCAGTTCAGGCATCTGTTTCTCAATCTCAGCGATCCATGCATGCGATATGTCTATTCTCGGCAAGTCAGGCTCGAAGATGTATCCGTAGTCCTCCTCGAACTCTTTCTTCCTCAAGCTCTCTGTCATGTTTGTCTCTGCGTTGAAATGCCTGGTTTCCCTTTCAATCTTCCTTCCCATCTTCACCAAGTTCGTCTGCCTGATAATTTCATACGTCAGTGCTTTCTCAACATTTGCAAAACCGGTGATGTTCTTCACTTCGATCCTCTCCCCGCCTTCCAATGAAATGTTCGCATCCACTCTCAGCGACGCCTCTCCATTCGGGTCATAAACTTCCAAGTGCTCCAGAATCGACTGCAGCTTTGACAAGAATTCCCTCACCTCTTTCACATTCTCAAAGTCAGGCTCGGTGACAATCTCCATCAGCGGCATCCCGGAACGGTTGTAGTCCACCAGCACATACTGCGCAGACGTTATCGTCCCGCCGATGTGCATGAGCTTTGCCGGGTCTTCTTCGATGTGCACGCGACGTATCCTTATCTTTTTCCCTATATCCAAGTGTCCTTGTATGCCAACAGGAATTTCGTACTGCGTGATCTGGTAGTTCTTCGACATGTCAGGGTAAAAGTAGACCTTTCTTGAGAAGAACATGCTCGGGTTCACGCTGCAGTTCAGAGCCTTGGCAATCATTATCCCTGAATCCAAGACTCTCTTGTTCAATTTAGGTTTCGCGCCAGGGAATCCCAGGCATATCGGGCACGTGTTCTCATTAGGCTCGGCTTCATCAGTCGGACAACTGCAAAACAACTTGCTCTCGCTCAGCATATGGATATGGACTTCCAATCCCATTATCGTCTTCATTTCCCAATGCCCTCCAGGATGATTCCTTTTTCAAAACCGCCTCTCTTCCCAGCCTTGTCCTTCCTTATCTTTTCAACAGTCTCCAAATCCGAACCTTCGACTCTGATCAGGCATTGTATGACTTCCATGATGTCAGCAATCTCTTCCAACTTGCCGGATGCCATATACTCCCTCACTTCTTCCAGCAGCTTGTCCTTCAGCGCTTGCTTGTATTCTTCTGCGCTGGCAATTCTTGTAATCGGAATCTTCCCGCTCTCTTTCATTATCTCAGCTATCCTATCCCTGACAAGTTTTCCTGTCATATCCCCAATCTCTCCTTTGCGGCATCGATGCCCAGCATGGTGTAGCTTGTTGTCATTATCTTCCCGCTTCTAAGGAGCTTGTGCGCCTCTAAAAACGGCATCTTGATAACTTCAATCGCCTCGTCAGCATCTGCTTCCTTTTTGGATTCGAACAAGTCCGTGGCAAGGTATACATGAATCGCATTGTTCTCCCTGGCCGACATAGGCACCGGTCCTAACAGCTTCTCTACTTTTCTCGCATCCATTCCTATCTCTTCCCTCAATTCATTGTGCACCTGTTCGATTCTGTATTCTTCGGTCGTGTCATAGCAAGTGCCAGCTGGAATCTGAGTTATGTAATCCTTCCATGCGACTCTCCATTCCTTTACAAGATAGACATTATTCTTGTCATCGACAGCAACAATTGCAATGAAACCGTTTGTCTTGATATAGTCCCACTTGACTGTTTGCTTTTCCGACAGCTTTACTTCTGCCAGGATAACTTGCATCCAATCGCTTTTGTACATTGTTTTCTCTGAGAGCACTTGGTTCACTTCTTCACCTCGAACGCGTTCGCAGCCTGCAACACTTTTTTCTCCTGCATGTGGTCTCCCATCAGGTGCAACCCGACAGGCATATTCTGCACAAGGCCTGCGGGCACGGAAATCATCGGAATCCCAGCAAGGTTAGGCGCAACCGTCAACACATCCATCATATAATTTTCAATCGGCGAAAGCTTGGCAATCTCGGAAAACTTGGGAGCGATCACCGGCATGGTCGGTGCAGTAAGCACATCGAATTTCTTGAACGCTTTCTTGAAATCCTCAATCACCTTCATTCTTACTTTCAATGCTCGAAGATAGTACGCATCCCTGTACCCAGCCATCCTTGTAAACGTCCCTAAAATTATCCTGCGTTTCGCTTCTTCGCCAAAGCCTTTCCCGCGTACAGCTGAAAAATACTCGTCGAAATTCCCGTTCAAGTCTTCCTGCAGACCGTATCTCATGCCAGCAAACTTGGCAAGGTTCGATGAAGACTCGGACATAGCTATGATGTAATAAGCAGGCAATGCATACTTGGTGTGCGGCAATGATATCTCTTCAACCGTCGCTCCGAGGCTTTCCAAAATCTTGATTGCATCCCAAACGACTTTGGTGACTTTCTTGTCAACATTGTCAAAATATTCCTTCGGCACTCCAATCTTCCAGCCTTTGATAGTTTTGCCCAGCCCGCCTACAAAATCTTCCTTGGTGTCAATAACAGTAGAATCATATGCATCCGCCCCGGCAATGACATCCAGCCCGAGCGCAGCATCTTTCACATTCTTGGCAATTACTCCAATCTTGTCCAAGCTGTTCGCATAATCAATCAATCCCCATCTCGAAACACGGCCATAAGTCGGTGTCAGTCCAACAGTTCCGGTGAATGCAGCAGGGCACGAGATGCTTCCACCTGTCGATTCTGCAATAGCAATATGCGGGAAGTCAGCAGCAGCTGTTATGCACGCCGACCCACCAGAACTTCCGCCGCAACTCCTCTCTTCGTCCAACGGGTTCTTCGGCACGCTGAATGCGCAGTTAGTGGAGAATGTCCCGAAACCAAATTCATCCATTGCAGTTTTGCCTATGATTGCTCCGCCTTCCCTTTTCACCTTGTCAACAACAGTTGCATCTATCGGCGGGATGTAGTTTTCCAGAATCTTCGAGCCGGCAGTCGTCCTCATGTCTTTGGTGCAGATGTTATCCTTGAACGATATCGTATATCCAGCGAGCTTGCCTTTGCCTGATTTTAC
>SCSR01000002.1 GCA_004297575.1 archaeon | reverse complement strand
CAGAAATTTAAAGCAGAATCTCCTGAAGATAAAGGTTGGGAACAAAAGGTGCATGAACTGGCTAGAGAGCAGGGAATTAATGTTATTCGAGTTCAAAACCATGAACATGTTGAACCTGCGATTGATAGACATACAGAATTATATGCTAAACAATTCGGTGAGTTAGCTGAAACATTTAGTATTCTATTTTCAGAATTTGTTGGTAAACAACATCCGAGTTATATAAAATACGTATGATTTTTAACAACAAGAAAATTTCATCCGTAAGATTTGACAAAACCGACAAAAATCTTAAATTATTAGGAAATCAATAAGATTTGTGACAATACCGTTCTAGAAATCCTTTAAATACTTGAAATTGGCGAATATTATGAATGGAGCTCAAGATTGCCAAACAGGATGACAAGACATTGATGGTCGAAGTTGGCGGCGAGACTTCTACCGTGACTCATGCATTGCGCGAGGCATTGTGGGAAGACAAGAGCGTCAGCCAAGCAGCGCACGTGCAAGAACATCCGCAGATGGCACAACCGAAGATTTTCGTTCAGGTCAACCGCGGATCGCCAGAAGCTGCATTGGAAAAGGCAGCAGGTCTTGTAGAAGCACAAGCAAAGGAATTCAAAGAAGAGTTCAAGAAAGCTTTGAAGTAACCTAGCCGACGCTATAAAAACCTTTTTTCGCTCGTTTGAATTCGCCGCTTTCAGCAAGTCTGCAGATAACAAGATTTATCGTAGCTCTTTTCATATCAACACCTTTTCTAGCTAATTCTTCTTGAATGTGTCTGGGTCGGAATACAGGCGTGTTTAATCCTTTGGCTGCCATAAGAACTATCTTATCCTTTTCTTCACCTTCAGCAACATTATGTGATTGCTTCTCACCAATATATCTCATTTTTTCCTGCCTGAACATCTCATGTATCCGCAAATCTGTCAGATTTTCTAGAACCTCCCTGTATTCCTGCTTTACGTATCTGGAGTCAGGCTCTCTGCATGCTCGCAACGCAGGTTGGTAAGCTAGTTCAAATGCCCTCAACCCATTAGATGTGATTTTAACGGAAGAGCGCTTTCTTCCACCGATATATTTGTATTCGTATATACCGAGATCGCAAAGCAAAGAGACAATAATATTGGAACTGACGTGCGGAATACGCAAATTTTCCTCGAGCTTTGTATAAGTTATATCCTTAGATTTTAGTTGCAATGCTCTAGTAAGGTGCCCGAAATTTGTGAACCAACTTCTTTTATCAGCAACATCTTTTCTGAGTTCTTTAGGATTTTCTATATAATATTCGAGTTTCCCTATATCAACAAGGTGTGCAGATGAATAACCTCTTTCAGAAGTGCCCCAACTATCAATTTTTACACTCTCGTAAGTTATGAATCCTATTTTATCAAAATAAGGTAACGAGTTAAGAAGATTCTTACCACTGACTCCTATCTTTTTTGAGAGCTCAGCTTGTGTATGTCTTTCCCCGTCGTTCAATTCCTCCAACACTCTAGCCAATACGTAACCATGTCTTAACGTGCCATAATGAGCACTGGTACCACCATTCATCTTATTCAAAGACATATCGAGTTCTTCCGCCAATGAAAGGAATCTTGCTATGCTCGGATCTCCATAAATCTCACCATCTCCGGTCTTGGCATATCCGACAACATTCCTATCACCTTTCTTAACTTGCATCTTCGTAACTGCACCTATTGGTTGGAGGGAGTCACGGCAATATTGATGTGGAATTGCTCTGCTAAACGGCAAATCCTCTTTAAGAAATGTTTCGAGGCAAGCTACCAATTCGCTTTTAATATATGGATGGCCGATCTTCATTGCGTATAGTGTCAACGCCTTGCCGAAATAATTGTTTATACCTGAGACTATGCCTGATATCTTTTCTGCTTCAGACAATTCTGTGAATTTAGGATCTACTCGCATAGTCATGCGTACAGGATAGTAAAAAGGCTTTATATGTCTAATTTACTCGGTAACGTTTATCCTAAAACCTTGCCCGCTTTGTTTCTTTCTCTCGGAACCCATGAGAACGTGACATTCCTGCCTTCGCTCAACTTCCATGCTTCTTTTGCCAATTCCCTCAGCCTGTCTTCCTTGATCGCATAATTCTGGTTCAACTGGTTGACAATCAGCTGGCTGTCCGACAGTATCGATATGTCGCCTGAATTTTCCTTCAATGCTGCAATCACCGCAAGATATTCGCCTTCGTTATTCGTAATGCCTTTCTTCTCGAAAAACTTGACTCCCTTGACGCCTTCAACAACATAACAGTACACGCCGGTCTTGCCCGATGCGTCAGTGTAGATGGTCTTCATCAGCAAACCTTCTGCCCATGCTGCAGTAGTATGTCATCCCTCATGTATACAGGCGCGTTGGTCCGGACAGCTATGGCAGTCGCGTCGCTCGGTCTCGAGTCCAGGCTTACAATCCTGTTTCCCTGCTGCACAATCAATCTCCCGATAAAAGTGTTATCCCTCACATCAACCACCTTCACCATCAATACCTTCATGCCAAAACCGTTCATCATGTCCTTTGTCACGTCGTATATGCTCGGCCTCGTATCAACCTTGCCATCCTGGCCTTTCATTATTGCGTCTGCAATCCACGAGTCTGTGTTGCCTACAACCTGATAGCATCCGCCAGTGAGCACTACCACACCGCTGTTGTTGGATATGCCAGCAACCGTCTGGACTTGCGTATATCCTACAGTAGAAAGTTCGGAAGGAGCCGAGCGGTTGGTGGCAATGAGATATACAGCGACAATCAACACGCCTGCAATCAGAAACTTGCGGTAATCCCTTTTCGCCATGAATGTAAGTTTGTAATCTGGAGGATAAAACTTTATTTGTCCAGTCCCTTGAGTGTGCCCGAGACTTTGACAATCTTTATCACAATTTTCGACTCGCCCAACCTCACTACCAGTCCCAGCCCTGCAAGAATCTGCTGCACTGACAAATTGTTGCACCTTATCACGCCTGACTGCTCCCCCGCGTCGTACAGGTTCCTCATCAGCCAGAAAGACGTCTTTGAGACACCTGACTCGCCGTACAGCTCCAGCAACGTGTGCCATACAGCCTGCTCAAAGTCAGAATACTCGACCGGCTCTTCGGAAATTATCTTGAAGCTGATGTACCTGTGGCGTTCCCTCAGCGATGGCGACAGTCGCAATTTTTCTTTCATAACAACCCATACTTCCTCAGCAGTTCCTTGTGGTGCTTGGGCACGCGCGGCATCTTGCTGAAAAACTGTACGTCACTCACTTTCTTTCCGTTTTTCAATTTTCCGGAAACCACCCTGCAAAGATAGATGTGGCCGATGATATGCCCTCGCGGGTCTATGCCGGGCTTGCTGTAATGCCCTAAAAATTTGACAATACTCACATCCAACCCCGTATCTTCTTTCACGACCCTCTTCACTGCATGCTCCAGCGTCTCATTGTACGCAACCAGCCCTCCAGGTATATGCCACCACCCTTTCCATGGCGGTCCAGCCCTTTTCGTCAAAAGTATTTTGCCATCAGATTCCACTATGCATTCCACCACAGACAATGTCGCACGCTTCCATATCCACCACAGATCGCTCTCAGGCAGGTGCGGAATCCCTCTCATTTTCCAGCCTCCATGATATGTATGGTGTTCATGCCGCGGTTGATGTGCTTGAGGAATTTCTTCTGTTCGGCTATCATGTTGTCAGGCAACTTTTTGAAGAATTTTATATGCCTGCCCTGGCTTGTCCCTCTTATCTTGCCTCTGACAGGCTTTGCCAGAAAAACCAGATCGACTATATGCCCATAACCCGGCTCTTTCTGTTTTATGAATTCTATC
>SCSR01000124.1 GCA_004297575.1 archaeon | reverse complement strand
ATTTATGAACATCAAGGCTCTACAAAAGCGATTTTGAATGGATTACCGCCGGATGCGATATTGATGGAGGTGGGCAAAAAACTATGCTCGTCTGGAGTACGATATGACCTTACGATGACTTATGTGAGAAATGCTGCTGAAGGACGCAGTATGTTGACAGTATCACAGAATTCTGATGGCAAGCCTATGTTGCGAATACGAGACCACTACCATGGAAGATCGGCGGATTTGCCTATTTCAGATTCATAATTTCATCCTTCTGAAAGCGAAAGTACCGATGACAATCAAAGCCAATGAGAACATGCAGAGTAAAATGAAATCGAACATTATGCTGAACTCGCTTGTGCCTAACATCAATCCCCTGATAGCATCCACGCCGTATGTTGCGGGGTTGAGCCTTGTTATCACGTTCAGCCATGTTGGGAGATTGTCTAGTGGATAAAGTGCGCCTGACAGGAAGAACAACGGGAAGTTGATGAAACTGATGATAAGCCCGAAACCTTCTGGCGATTCCATGAGACTGCCGACAATCAGACCGATGCTGACCAAACCTGTTATCAGAACGAACAGGACTAGATAGATTAGTGCCAGGTTCCAACCAAAGCCTATCCCGAACAATGGGGCAATCAGCATAATGATGCTTGCCTGTATGAGCGCATCCGTAACTCCACCCAAGACCTTGCCTAGGAATATTGTAGTCCTGCTCAATGGAGCGACCAGGACTTCTTTCAGGAAATCAAGCTTTTTATCCCAGACAATATACGCGCCGTAGAATATCGAGGAGAACAACGTTGCCATGACTATGATGCCTGGATAGATGAAGACCTGGTAATTCGTGCCTCCTACTGAAAAGCTTGAACCCAAGCCTCCGCCAAAAATGAACAGCCAGAACAACGGATTGATGATTGTTGCAACCATTCTGGATTTTTCTCTGAGGAAAACCTTGAACTCCCTTTCCCAGATTGCATATAGTCCGCTTAGCTCGCTCATCTTCTCACCTTGTATGTTGTCGCACGTTCCCAAAATCCGCCTTCAGCCTGCTCTTCGCGTAGCTGCCTGCCTGTGAAATGCAGGAACACATCGTTCAGTGTCGGCGAATGCAGCTCGACCGACTCTACGCTTCCGATGGTTTTCAGTATCTCTGGCAGATTTTTGTTAGCATTTTCAACTGTTAGCAGTACCACGCCATTTGTCCTGTCAATCTTTTTCACATATCTCAATTTTCCTATAGCCTTGAGGTTCGGTTTTCTAATTTTCATGCTTACGATATCCCCTCCAAGTTCGCTCTTCAATTTTTCCGGCGAATCTATGACTACAGTCTTGCCATGGTCGATGATAGCGATCCTATCGCACAGCCTATCAGCCTCTTCCATGTAATGCGTCGTAATAATTATGGTAATCTTTTTCTTCTTCACTAGGTCTTCGATATATTTCCACATGTGTTCCCTTGTCTGCGGATCCAATCCAAGCGTCGGCTCGTCAAGAAAAAGTATCTTCGGGTGATGCAATAATCCTCGCGCAATTTCCAATCTCCTTCTCATGCCGCCTGAATATTTTTTTACTTGGTCGTCCTTCCTGTCAACCAAATCAACCAATTCTAGCACTTCATGTATTTTTTTTCTCAGGTTCGCTTGCGGCACGCCGTACATCAGTGCATGTAATCTCAAATTCTCATAACCGGTAAGCAAGTCATCCGAGCTTGGCTCTTGGAAGACAATGCCAATGCTTTTGCGGACATCATCCGATTGCTTGACGACATCATAACCGTTTACAAGCGCAATCCCATCGGTCGGCTTGAGCAATGTAGCGAGCATATGCAGCGTGGTGGTCTTGCCAGCGCCGTTCGGGCCGAGCAGTCCAAAGACTTCACCTTCCTTTATCGATAAATTTATCGAGTCAACTGCGGTAAAATCGCCAAACCTTTTTGTAAGACCTTTGACTTCGATTAGCATGTAAATTAGTTAGTGAATGGGTATAATTTAAACATTCTTGACTGGAGTTGGGTGAGCCACAACCAGACGTAATGACATCATTTAAGTCGTTATTCTCAATAATTCATGTATCAGGAGCTACCGAGATATGTCTAACATTGTTTTTGAATCGCCTCTAGAAGAGATGATGCATGAGCCTATTAAAAAACTTGCAGAGAAATACAATTTCGAATTCATTTACCAATTGGAAATAAATGGGACCTCGATGAAGTCTTGGTTTGAAGACAAAGTTTTTGACACGTTAGGTAATTATGATGAGCAAACTGCTGAAGAATTAGAAGAGTGGGCGCGAGATAATGCTGTTGATACACATTACTCTTATGAGAAATATAGAATAGATTTCGCTCTGATAAAAAAGGGCAAAATAAAAATTGCCATAGAACTAGATGGTGAAAATTTTCATAATGAAAAAGCTGATGACGAAAGAGATGACTATCTGGACTCGTTGGGCTTTAGAGTTCTGAGATTTAAATCAGATAGAATAATCGGAGAGAAAGCTAGACAAAAAACGCTAAATGAAATAGAAAATTTCTTGATTAAATTTTCATCAGAAGTAATGAAAGAGAAAGTGTGGGGCAGTTTTACTAATCGCTAAGTTGATTTTTATCAAAAATTTCATAGAACATATATTATACGTACTTTTAGAATAGAGTCAGTGAGCCCCAGCCGGGATTTGAACCCGGGACCCCGTGCTTACCATGCTTACACCGATTTCAACAATCGTACGTGCTCTACCAGTCTGAGCTACTGGGACAATAGTCTTTTTATGTGATTTGAATTTGAAAAACCAACTTCTTTAATCCATTTGTCAAGTTGTTTCATGCTGTGTTATTGAGGTAGTAATGATTCCAATTTTTCCTTTAATCTTAAAATTCTATCAGTGTTATCATGGCCATCTAAATAATCCCAATACTGCTCGAACGAATCTTTAAAGCCAAGAACACTTTTTCCCTGAATTAACATCGCACTACTACTTTTAAATACGCCACTTTTATCTGGTGTTTTAGAGGCTGGTAAAGCAACCCATTCATCCGATATAATATGACTATCAAATCCTCCATTACTATCGAATCTGATATGTACATTTGGTTTCCTCCCAAATTTCAACATCTCGTTTATATCGGTTACAGATAATTTCGGATCTACTTTCGCAACTGTTAACATTTCCTTTTCATAATGAGGATAAGAACAGATGTATTTTATATTCAAACCTTCGTCGGCTTTTATTCTTCCAAATTGGTAAAATAATTCTCTATAGCAACTTTGCCTTTCTCTATGCATGCCAAAAAGGGTTGGAGTTTTGGCACAACAATACAAGAATTCTTTTGCACAACTTAAAACTTTCAATGCCATCTCATAATAAGCTTCACGTCCACTTTTATACCACCCTTTGTCTGTTAGTTTAGTTCCTGCTAATTCAGGGATTTGTTCGCTCATCTAAATTCCCGTTTAACTGATCACAGTCCCATTATGCTTGCCTTCGACCGCATTGATTATCTCTTGCCTGTCTCTCCCATCCACGATTACCAGCTTGGTGCCAATCTTCTTCAAAAGCTCCGCACCTTTCAAGTCAAACAGCCTATACTCGCCAGGCTTTTGCGCATTTTTCTTGATGATTTCTATGAACTCCTTGTAGCCGATCTTGCCATACTTTTTAGCATCAGGATTCTTCCTCGGGTCATCCGAGTAAACGCCATCTATGTTTGTCGCGTTGATCACTATGTCTGCATTTGCCAGTTGTGCGAACATCGCAGCATCATAGTCGCTCGACGTGCCAATGTCGTATCCGCCTGCGACGATAATCTTTTTGCCGAAATGTTCCTCGACTTCCTCCATCGCCTGCTTCAATGGTTTCCATTTTACAAGATAAGCATCATCTCCAATGGCATAAGCGAACGTTGACGCGTTCAGATGTGTGGACATTATGCCGATGAAATCCAGCTTGTCGTCATCCGCTCCAGCCTCTTTTGCCACGCGCTGGTACTGCCTGCACACGCTTCCTCCGCCGACCGTGACGATAATCTTATGCCCTTTCTTCCAGAGAGACTTGATGATGTCGGAATAGTTCTGGAAGTTCTGCAAAGTCAATTCGTTTGTCAGCAACGAGCCGCTCATGGAAATAACAATTTTCACACAATCACTAAATTATAATGAAGAAAAAAGAAGATAAATAAATTGTTCACTCGATGATTTTGTAGACTAGGTCGCCAGGCCTGACACGGTCGCTCACTTTCATTCCCACAGAGTCGCCCTTTCTTGCCATCTCAACTTCCTTGTGCTCGACCTGCATGCTGTCCACATTCTGCTGGATGTTTGTCGTCGCGCCTTCTATGGATATCCTGTCGCCGGGTGACAGCGTATCTTCCAGCACAACTACAGCCACTCCTATCTTCGAGAAGTAATGTGAGATTTTCCCTACAAGCTTCTTGTCGCTCATAATTAACCATTGAGCTTGGCTGCTTAAAAGCATATCGTGTACATAACTAATCGTGAAGTTCGAAGAAAAGGTCTGGCAGTTGCTCAAGAGGATTCCAAAAGGCAAAGTCACCACATACAAGATTATTGCCCGCAAACTGAACGCACGGGCATATCGTGCTGTAGGAAGAGCATGTGCAAGGAATCCGAATGCTCCGCGAGTCCCATGCCATCGTGTGGTAATGTCATCAGGAAAACTGGGTGGATATACGGCAGATGGAAGCAAGGCATCATTGCTTAAGAAAGAAGGCGTAATTATCAGAAATGGTAAGGTAGATTTGGTGAAATACCTGTACGATTTTTAAATCAGGAAACAAAAAGTCTAATATGATCAAGCTGGTTGCTTTTGATTGGAACGGTACGATACTGTCTGATACTATA
>SCSR01000123.1 GCA_004297575.1 archaeon | reverse complement strand
CCCATATCCTCAAGACTCAATTTTTTGTCCACGATATCTACAGTGTAGTTTCCACTTGAAGTCATAAATGTAACCTTTCTAGTTTCCTTGGCATCTTTTGGAATCGTCCATTCTTGTTCAAGTCTGATCGGAACACCTTTGACGTCCAATGACACCGAAGCGCCTGTTTCAACTTTGATTCCCTTTTCATACCTCAATTCTGCATCGTTGATTCTAACATCTTTCCTTTCCCCTCCTAGGATTGAGAACGCTATGGAGAACGCATTGATTCCACTATCAGCCAGGCATCCTCCGCCTGAAATCGCCGGATCAAAAAGCCAGCTGGACTCAGGATGATAGTTACGGACACATTCTCTGTAAACTATGTTCACAGATTTTATTTCTTGCCCCTTCAACTTCTCCACAGCAGCTAGTGTAATAGGATTGAAAGCAGCATGATAAGCAGGATACAAAATTAGATGTTTCTTCGTCGATTCTGATAGCATTGTCTCGGCCTGTTTCAATGAGGTTGCAATCGGCTTTTCACAAATAACATTTTTGCCGTGATTCATGGACTTTATCGCCAAATTATAATGTGTACTGGGCGGAGTTGCTAATACGACCAAATCTATATCCTTCTTATCCAAGAAATCCAGCTTAGAAGTGGTTTGCATGTCTGTACCTTGCAGGTATTTTTCCTTGAATTGTGAAACCTTTGCAGGAGATGCATCCATTACCGTAGTCAATTGGTAGTCTTTGTTGCCAATTAATGCTCTTAAATGGTATGGCGCAATTGAGCCTAGACCTACAAGTGCTGTTCTGATTACCATAAAAGAATCTAATTAGATTGAAGTTTAAATGATTGTTCTAGCTAGCTACGACAGCCTTTCCGCCAGCAGCTTCCAATTTCTTGATTGCTGATTTCGAAAAGTACTTGGCTTCAACTGTGACGGCCTTGCCGATTTTCCCGCTGCCGAGAACCTTCTGGTAGCCGTGCTCTTTGAGATTGATGGTGTCTTTGCCCTGCGCAAGTTTTTCCAGCTGGCCGACATTGATAGTACGAACTTTTTCCTGTGCAGCCTCTGGTACTTTGAAGCCTTCCTTGCCGAAATGTCCTGGGTCATACTTGACAACCCAGCTCCACTTGTGCTTGTGCATGCCAGCCTGCCCTCTTCCACCGCGGCTGCCTCCACCTCTCCATTTCTTGTGCGAGCCGTGATATGTCCTATGTCCCCTTCTCTGCGATCTTTTGCCGTCTCTTCTTATAACCATCTAAATCATCCTCTGCAACAGCTTGCTTATTTCCTTGCCCCTGTATCCGAGGTCACCCTTTGGGTATGTCTCCCTGGTGGATTTGAAACCCTTGGTCGGAGGCCTCAATCTCAAAGTTTTCTCAAATGGCGAAACAATCTTTACCTTGCCATCGATAACCGCGCTTGCAAGCGCCTCAAAAGAATCCACATTCAACAGCTTTTTCAAATCAGTGCTCTCAACACTATTCCCGCCTTCCAACCTCAGCTTCTTCTTCAACAATGCAGCAAGAATTTCCGCATCCGCTTCACCCCATGTGACCATGTCCCTCACCTTTTGCAGCATTCCCTTGTGGGTCTTGTCTTCTGGGATGACTACGCAATTGTTTGAAGTATGCAGGTTGAGCATGTCGAGGGTATCCACAATGTCCTTCCTTGCTCCTATTGACCCGCGCAGCCTTATCACTATGAACATATCACTGCCTCTCGTAAACATACAACTTTTTCAAAGCGTCAAAAACTGCAGATATCAGGTTTATCCTCATGCCTGTGTTCCCCAAAGCGTTCACCCATACGTCCTTGAACCCAGCCAATTTCAAAATCTTCTTTGTCTGGTCATCAGCCACCAGTCCCACTCCCTTTGGCGCAGGCAACAATTGGACACGCACCGAGCCAGCCTTTCCCATGACCTTGTAAGGCACGCTGTGCTCAGTCCCGCACTCGCACTCCCAGCTGCCGCAGCCACGCTTGATCCTGATGATGTTGACCTTGGCGCGATTGACGGCATTGTTGATGGCATCCCTTGCTTCCTTGGCATGCCCCTGCCCTATGCCTACCAAACCGTTCTCATTCCCTACAACAACAAACGATCCTGCTGTGAATCTCCTGCCAGACTTGTGCATTGCTGCAGTGATTCTGATAGGTATCCTCATTATCCCTCCACCCTTTCCAGTCCTCCCACCAATAAGTATCAACTCATTCTTCAAATCAGGAACCAGCTTGTCTACAATCTCGAACTCTCTTATCGGCTTGCCCAGGTTGAGCACGTCGTCGATGTTCGTTATCATTCCGTTGAAAACACTCTTGCCCAGCTCCGTCTTTGGAACCCAGTTCTCCAGCGCCAAGTTCGGCTTTGCTTCAGCTTCTTGCCTATTCCTTCCTGCCATTTTATCCACCAATCTTTCCTTTCACGCTCTCAAAAGTTTCAGGTAATGACTTGAATTTTTCAAGATAAGAACTGATGTGCTTGCCTGATATCCTGTCATCGCTTGGAAAGATTTCCTTGCTTACAGGCACGTCCAATCCGGCATCCACTGCGCCTTTGACAAGTGCGTATACCCTGTTTCCCTTGGTCGATGCGTACAATCCTGCATCCAGGTTCGCAGTAGGTATGTTCTTTTCCTTGCATTTCTTCGCAATGAGCATGCCAGTCAAGTATGCTGCAGGTATGTTGTCAGTGGAAAACGTCCATCCGAGCTTTTTCAGTTCCTTTGATGTCGCGGAAATAATTGTCTTGTCGCCTTTTGGCGTGAATGAAATCACCTGTGCTGTGATGTAGTTCAAGCTCTTCCTCACTACAAGCCTTGGGTTGGGCGACCTTAACAGCCTCAATCTGTTGCGATAATCTGTCCTGCCTTCCTCTCTTCTCTTGAATTGCAGCTTGAAAGTTTTTGACATCTTCATTTTTTCACCAGCTTGTGCTGTTCCAGATAGATTTTCAAGTGCGAGCGGCTCCTGAACATTCCACCCTTCACCAGCATCCTCATCTTCCTATAAGTGCTATGGTCTATCTTCTCCGAATCCTTGAGCTCGACAAGCATCCTGCGCATTGGCCTGACTGTATGTACCCATCTCTGCTTTTTCGTCACGCGCGCGTAAGGCGAACCTTTCCTGCTGCCTTCGCCATGCCTGGTCCTCTTTTTTTTTGGCATAGGTATCTTGTCCGGAATCTTTTTTATAGCCCCTTGCTTGAGCAGCTTCTTGATATCGATGCGTGTGATCGCCTTTTCGACATCCTTCATCTTCACCGGATCGAGCCAAACCTTGCTCACTCCTACACCCATCACTTTTGCAGCCAATCTTTTTTGGAAGCTTGTCATAACAATCACGCGTTCAATACCTTGACTTTGATTTCCTCAGCCTTTTTCAATATCTGCGCTCTCAGCTTTTTGCCGACTGTGTGCGAAATCCTTACCGCCTGCTTTTGGGTGTCCAAATTCTGCATCTCATTCATGTTGTGTACCAGGACTTCCTTGAATCCTGACGGGTGAAGATAACGCAACGCCTTTGGCGCGCCATAACCGATATTCGGTTTCTTGATCTTGCCTTTCTCTCCAGTCCTCAGCTTGGATTGCTTACCCCTCGGGAATCTCCACTTGTCACCAAGCTTGGCATACTCGTTTCCCAGCTGCCTGATGAAATGCGGTTTCTTTCTCGGATTCATTTTACTCGCCCTTGCTTACAATATAAACGCCATCTTGGAATATCCTCTTATCATAACCGACTATCCTTGTAGCCAGCTCGATGTTCGCTGCAGTTTGTGAAACTTTCTCCAAGTCGATGCCAGTCACTGTCAGGTCCTGTCCTTCAATCTTAACCTGTACGCCGCTTATTATGTTGGCAATTCTCGGTGTCCTTTCGCCCAGAAAATTGGCTATCGTCACCCTGCTGCCTTCCACCTTTACTGTCATAGGAAAGTGCGCGGAAACAGACCTAAGCTTGTATGTGAATCCTTGAGTGACGCCTGTCATCATGTTCTTGATATGTGCGATAAGTGTGCCGATGAGCGCCTTGGACGAGCGCCTATCGCCTTCTGATGAGACTTTCACCTTGCCGTCAGCCATCTCAATCTTCATATCTTTCTCAAGCTGAAACTGTCTTTCGACCTGGCCTTTCGTGCCAGATGTCTTGACCTTGTTGCCATATATCTCGACAGTGACGCCTTGTGGAATGACAATCTCTTTTGACATCATAAAATCACCTTAATAACAAAAAGCCAGAAGCTTGCCCCCGACATGAAGTCCCTTCGCCTTTTTATGGTCGACCACGCCTTTCGGTGTGCTCATTATCAAAACGCCTATATTATGCGCGGGCAGGAACCTTTTTTCCCATTTCTCGAATTCCTCCACCCCTACAGCGAACCTTGGCTTGACCACGTTGCAGTCTATGATGTTTCCCTTCAATTCAACCTTGAACTTGCCGGACTTGCCGTTGTCGACGAGCTCATATGCGCCGATATAGCTGTTGTCCTGCAATACCTGCAAGACAGACTTGACAAGCTTAGACGCAGGCGTAACACATTCCTTTTGCCCTATCTTCTCGGCATTCTTAATGACGTTCAAAACGTCAGCCAAAGCGTCTTGTAACATAACACCACTAATAGTAGAAGATAATTGTGATTTAAAAAGATTTAAAAGGCGCTACTAGAGAGCTGTTTCTTGTTTACTCGGTAGTTTTCCCGTCAAAATGCTCTTCGCTGGCTTCGGCATCGGCCTTGGTTGCATGGATTGTGCCGTCCTTGTGGTTTGGCGGCGAGTAGATAGTGTAAAGCCTCATTTCTTCCTGAGAAGTATTGATAATGTTGTGCTTTGTTCCAGCTGGCACAAGCACTACCCACCCATCAGAGATGTCGTGTTCAACGTCGTCCAATACAGCTTTGCCGATGCCATGCTCTATCCTTAGGAACTGGTCCAAGTCATGGACCTCCTCACCTATGTCCTCGCCTGGCTTTAAAGTCATGGCAACCAGTTGGCTGTTCTTGGCTGTATACAGGACCTTGCGGAAATTCTCATTCTCTTTAGTCACTTCTTCGATGTTCACGACATAACCTTTCATAGTAATTACTATATCAGATGTTGTAATAAATCCGAAATTCACCACCGCAGCATGAGCAGTCTACTCTTTTTTAATCTTTGAATGTCATTTTAAAAGAATGGGCATAAAGGAAGACGCGCTGGAATTGCACAAGAAACTTAAAGGCAAGATAGAGGTCAAGAGCAAGGTTCCGATTGATGATATAAAAATCCTGAGCTTGTTGTATACTCCAGGTGTCGCAGATGTATCGAGGGAGATTGCTGCTGACAAGAGCAAAGTTTTCGAGAACACATGGAAAGGAAATTCGCTAGCCATAGTCACTGATGGGACGAGAGTCTTGGGATTGGGGAATATCGGTCCAGAGGCTGCTCTTCCTGTAATGGAAGGCAAGTCGCT
>SCSR01000122.1 GCA_004297575.1 archaeon | reverse complement strand
TTTAGAAAAATTGATGGAGTCCTTTCAAAGGATGCAGAATTTGGTTCAAAATGGATGAAAATGAAGTCCATATACGGAAGTTCTAGATACCATAGTGGAGATGTCGCACCTGGCTTTAGATTTGGAGGGGAAGTTGGTATGTATAAAAGTCTTTCGTCGGTGTTCAAATCATTTGGAGTTCCAACATCGTTCACCAGAGCAACACCAGTAGATGGTGCTACTATATCAGAGTGGGCAAATCCAATTTACACTCGTCTATTTGATAATATAAAACAAGTTGTTCCAGATGTAATGCGTCTGTCTGGTTCTAGAATAAGCCTTATTGGTAGTTCTAAATCTGGAATGGCAGCTGATGGAGCAAACCATTTGACAGAGAGACCCAGTTATAGCTGGTGATGGAGCAAACCATTTGACAGAGAGACCCAGTTATAGCTGGTGTAGCTATGGAGAAAAACTTTATATTGAAAATTAAATCCCCATAAAATATCTGATGGTAGCAAATATCCAAGAAATCGTGTTTGGAGTCTCGCCAATACTATACGAGTTCCATTTATATTCTCCACTTTCCGATACACATGTATAAGATTTCCCATTGAATGTCTGCTTCATTCCAACATTTGTACTATCGCATTTAATCCATTTTCCGGGATCGCACAGATAATTTGAATAACCTTGGGGTGAACCTTTAGGCTGGCACGTACCATCTATTGTTTTTCCTGGTCCGCCTGCACCTACTGCTCCGCAACACGAACCTGTAACACATTCAGAATTGCTCGAACATGCCGGATATTCGCAAACATTCCTTACACATGTCCCAGCTTTGTTATCCTTAGGCTGGCATGCAGGGTTAGCATTCCCTTTATTTGGGTCGTTCTGTTCGTCTATACATTGCACAACATTCACAGTGCATGAGTTCGATACACCGCCTCCCTCAGAATAATGGATAGATGGCAAGTTAGGACAGTTGCCTCCACCATAACTTGTAAAGAACGTGCGTACTGTATATGTGTAGGTGCCTAAGGTCGTGGGTGCTTTGATTGATACGGTTTTGGGATACCACTGGCAACTCGCATCGCCAGGATCAATATTGCAACCGTCTGGTGCAGTACTGTAAGGATTATTCCTGAAAATGCCTTGGTATACATAATTAGACGTTCCACCCCCACTGACTTTGTATGAAACATCAAATGTCTGTCCTGCTGGAACATCTGACGGGCAACTCAATCCCTTTACTTTAGAAGTTGTCAATGGAACCTCATCCAGGTCTGAAGATGCAAAACACGCGCTTTCACATGCGTTGTCACCAGCTTTGGGGCTGCATCCGCTACTACCTATCGACAACTGTGAACCACAATACAATTCCGTTGTGGTCCCCCATATTTTATCCTCGACTTGACCATTACATGAAATGAGTTTAGGACCTGTCGGGTCTGACGCGTCCCATCTACCGGAATCCCAAAGATCACCATATTTCCATACTGGGACGCCACTACTGCCTCCAAATATTGTTGCGTACTTTCCGTTCAGAGTTGTATCTGTCGTGGCTGGGCATGCGTTATGTGCCATCCAATAAGATGTCCCACATGGTCCAGCTGGAACATCACCAGTATTTAGCACACATGTGTCTCCAAGAGTATTATAGCTAACGACACATAAAGTTGGATACTTGCATTCATTTCTAGGAATGCTAGGAGATATTGATGTACATATCGAATTAGCGTATTCACCATAATAAGGAGATGATCCACCATAAACAAGACTTGACATCAATATAAACGCGCCGAGAACAATGATTGAAAAATTGGCTGTTTTGTGACTCTTCATTTGTTTTCCCTCACTGAGAATTGATAAATTCCGTCAGTTGTGTTGTTTCCATCAATCGCTGTGATGTTTACATCAATAGTGCCAGGTTTCACACAACCAAAATA
>SCSR01000121.1 GCA_004297575.1 archaeon | reverse complement strand
TAAATCAGTTATATAAAATCCCTAATATGACAATTATAGTTGACAAAGGGAGCTTAGCTTTAGATATGAGCTAAGTTTTAGGTTTTAGTATGAGTTTCTTATCCTTAACATCGGCTTCTAATTCTAATCCTTCTTTCCATCCAGCTTCCTTTACTTTCTCTGGTGGAATAACAACCAACCACTTGGGATATACTACACTACCGACTTTCCTTGACAACTGCTTCTGCAATTTCATACAGAATATTATAGTCTCGGGAGCTTATAAATCTTTAGGCACCGAAAAGTATATATACCTTAGGCACCTAATATATAGCATGGAAAACCGAACAATTAAGGGTTATGAAATGCTGGCTAACGGAAATATGCCAAGTTCTGTAAGCAAGGAGACATTTCTTGTGCCATCCCAATCCTCTGATAAGAAATACAAGGTTACTATCAAGAACGAAACGAGTTGCAGTTGTCCCGATTTCAAGTTTAGGAATGTAGAGTGTAAGCATATCATTTCTGTCAAGCTATGGATGAAGCTGAGGGAGAAAATCAGTTCGCAAGACACTCTCGGATTGGAGAATGAATTGATAGGCAAGCCTGCATGTTCATACTGCAAGTCTATGAACATCAAAAAGAATGGCAACAGGAAAACCGAAAGCGGAATAAAGCAAAGGTTTGTGTGCTTGGACTGTCACAAAGCATTTATAGAGGAAAGCGAGTTTTCAAAAATCAAAGCCAATCCGAAGGTGATAACGCTATGCATGGACTTGTATTACAAGGGATTGTCGCTAAGGGACATAACCGATACACTCAACCAGTTCTTCAGCATACAACTGCACCATGAGACAGTAAGGCGATGGGTTCTAAAGTTCTCGCAACAGATGAGCAATTATGTTGACACTCTGCACCCAAAGCTCGGCGATACATGGCATATTGACGAGCAAGCAGTCGATGTCGGCGGTAAGTGGCATTACAATTTCAATGCCATAGACAGCAAGACAAGATTCTTGATTTCAAGCAAGCTCACCAAGAAGGATGTGTTCGGTGCGTGGAAATTCATGAACGAGATAAGGGATTTTACGAGAAGCTCGCCTAAAGAAATAATAACCGATGGCTGGCGTGGGTATGGCATGGCTGTGGAGACTTTCAACAAGGGAAAAGCACACAAAGCCAAGCATATATCCATCGTGGGAAAAAGGCATAGGATAAACAACAATATGGTTGAACGCTACCACTCTACTTTCAGGGAAAGGGACAAGGTTATGCGTGGTTTCAAAGCCGAGAAGTCAGCCGAGACTTTGACAGAAGGTTTCAGAACATACTATAACTTCATCCGTCCGCATATGAGTTTGGAGATGACGCCAGCAGAGAAAAGCGGTATATCGTTGGACTTGGATAGAAACAGGTGGTTAAGTTTGTTGAGAATGAGTTTGGAGAATAAAGTATGAAAATTCCATTACATGTTAGTCCTCAATTAAAAAATGAGGATATCGAATTTTTAACTCAAAACATCTGGGATAGAATTAATAGTATTCTGAAATATCGAGCACCTCTATTGTTTTTATAAGCAACCGAGTGAGACAAAAATGAAAAACAATCAAAAACAACCGTTAATGCGACAATACCTTAAATTTTGATGTTATACGTTTAACAAACCAAATTTTACAGAAATCATAACCCCGAAAATCTTTTTAATGTTATACGTTTAACAATAATGATGGAATACATTTTGATTTACGACATGCCGCGCGACAAGAAGACATTGCATGTGCAGGTCAACAGGAAATTGCACGCGATGAAGGCCGAAAAGCTGCAGCATTCCATCTGGCAGAGCGAGCTGTTGGAGAATCTGAAGGAAATTGCGAATTTCATCCGTGCTGCGGGCGGCGAAGCTAGCGTTCTTGAGAAGAAGGTTGTATTCTAGATATTCCCTGACTTGGCTTGAGATACGTATCTAGGTAAGCCAACACTGCTTCTGTAAGCTCGCCATCATCCGCATGAATCGGCTTGTTGTCAACACAACTGATTGTTCCATCCGGATTTACATGAACATAACCGTTTCCCCTCTTACGTCCATGCCATTTCCTATATTCAAATTCCAATACAACAAGTGATGCAGGCACATTGTTAGCCCGAGGTACCTCTCTTCCTCTCTCCAAAACAACTTCCATAAGGCCCCTCTTTTTCCCTTTGTAGTGTGGTGTGCCGGTCGTGTCTATAACAGCTTTTATTTTATAATCACCAACATCCATCAGATACTGCAGTGAATGTACTACAACGTTCGCATAATCCACAGTTTTCGTGTTATCTGGTTTTCTTGTGCAACCTATTTGTTCCATAATTCATCAGATATGTTGTGAAATATTTAAGCATTGATGTATTCACCCGCCCGGAGTTGTGAAGCTTATGTTATACGTCTAACATCCTATCCCACCTCGACCTA
>SCSR01000120.1 GCA_004297575.1 archaeon | reverse complement strand
GCCAGCTTCCTTCTGCAGCTTGGAATGTAGCATCCGTTCCTTTCTGCTTCAGGCCTCTTTCTATCCTCTTGCTCATATCTCATCCCTCACAATTCTCCGACCTCCCCTACCAATTAAGCACACAATCTCTTGTGACGGCTCCGCCAGCTAAAGCAGGCGGCTTCCCAGTTCAGCGACCCGCCTGACAGCGCGTGGTCTCCCTGGGCGTTTAGGTGGTTTCGACGTGTCCCGCCGTACCATGGAAAGTTGTCCGAATTGGAGAATATTTTGAGCAGCATTGAGATCTCGATCCACAACCTGACCGCACCCTTGGCAGGTCCATTCCCTGTCGGCAAGCGTGAGCGATTGGTTTATCCAGCCGCACGCATGGCAACGCTTGGACGAGGGGAAAAACCTGTCAATCTGCCCGAAATGTACTCCGTTCCATTCAGATTTGTACTTGATCTGGCGAATGAACTCAGCCCACCCGGCGTCGGAAACAGACTTCGCCAGATGATGATTCGCCGTCATTCCTCTCACGTTCAAGTCTTCGGCGTAGATCGCTTGGTTCTCGCTGACCAGCCGATGGCTCAATTTGTGAAGGAAATCGTTTCTTTGATTCGTGATCTTTTCATGAATTCTTGCAACCTTGGCACGCGCCTTGTTTCTGTTGCTGCTCCCTTTGACTTTGTGAGAAAGCAGGCGCTGAAGGCGGGTGAGTTTGTCTTGAGAAGTGCGCAAGAACTTCGGTGCAGGTACCTCCACGCCTTCAGAGGTGACAGCAAAAGATTTCAGGCCGAGATCAATGCCGATTTCTCCTCCTGTCTGTTTCTGTTTTACTTCCTTCTCGATCTCGCAAAGGATGGATGCAAAGTACTTTCCGGACGGTGTCTTGGAAACATTAACGCTTTTCATCTTTCCTTCAATCGGACGATGAAATACGGTTTTGATCGGCGTAAACTTCGGGATACCCAACAACCCTTGTTCAACATCAACCTCAAAATGTTGGGGGACAGCGAACGATTGTTTACCATGTTTGGTCTTGAACTTCGGGAAATGCGCTCGCTTATTGAAAAAATTATGGTAAGCAACGTCCAGTCGGCGCAACGACTGCTGAAGAGACTGAGAATTCACATCTTTCAGCCACTCTCGCTCTGGTTGCCTTTTCATGTCCGTCATCATTTGGGAAGTATCAGTGTACGTCAACCCTTGCTTTTCGGTGCCTTTATTGGCGGCATAGAAATCAATTCGTGCTCGCAGGAAAGCATTGTAGACGAACCGACACGATCCAAAATGCCTTGCAAGCAGGGCTTTTTGAGTTTCATTCGGGTAAAGTCTAAAACTATATGCCTTATTGATGACCATGCTTTACACTTTACACGTTTGTTTTGTAAAAGCCAAGAACTATTTTCAAGGGCACGCCTTATATCCGCCACCTGAAGGAGGCGGTTTTACGGCGCTTTATTATAAGCACGCTCATCGCAACCTTTGATCTCAAGACATGCATAGTATCGGCTAGGAATCCTCTTGATATATCCATCGATACTCACATCAACATAATTCAC
>SCSR01000119.1 GCA_004297575.1 archaeon | reverse complement strand
GAATCTTCCAATAACTTATCGAGGGCTGCGGCGATAACGCCGATATATTCCCCTCTTCCGGATATGCAACAACCGCACAGCGTACCGAAAACAGAGCCTGCTATACCAAAGAAATCGGCTGGCAGTCGTTATTAATGAATGGCGTTGTCTGGAAAAATCAGGATCTCCTGATTGGGACAAGATCATCGACAATCTCGCGGCAGAGATCAGGATGCGGCACTATTCCCGAAAAACGCTCAAGACATATGCTCTATGGGGCTGTCAGTTCCAAAAGTTCCTGCGGAACAAACCGCCTCATAAGCTGTCGTCGGCTGATGTCAAGGAATACCTCACCTATCTCGCCGTGAAATGCCATGTCTCAGCCTCGACCCAGAACTAGGCCTTCAATGTGAAATGAGCAGGCTACCGCCGGTTGTTGTCAAGCCCATCGCTGAACAGCATGATTTCGTGACATGATCTTTTGAAGTGGACACTAAATAAAAAACCTGATGATTGTTCTGCTTTTGTCCCTTGGGAATAAGTGTAGTGAAGAACCCTGCGGCAGAGACCGCAGGGCGTCAAAGTCAAAATTCAAACAGCCTGAGTTATTCAAGGTCTTTTTCTCCAATAGTGCCACGTACATCGGAACTGCGGCAGAGACCGCAGGGTGTAATAGTTATTAAAATATTTACATTAGAATTTCAATGCAATGTCAAACTTCTTCCAGCGATGGACAACCGGGAATTCATTAATTTCTTTGATGCCTTGCATTATTCTTTGTTTAAGTTCTTCTACTGACTGCACGCGAATATGTTTTAAAAATGTCCGTGCCATTTTACCAAATAGTGTTTCTACAAGATTAAGCCATGAGCCGTGCTTGGGTGTATGAACATAGATAAAGCGGTTTGGCCTGGTTGCCAAATAGCTCATAGTTTCCTTTGAAATGTGGGCTGAATGGTTATCAAGTATGAGTCTTATGGCGCATTCAGATGGATAATAGGAATCGAGTTCTTTTAATAGTGATATAAATTCCTTGCTCCGATGTTGGTCATGTACCTGAGCCGTGATATGCCCGTTATGTAGGTCAAGGCTGGCCAATATCGAAACTGTTCCCAAGCGTTTATAGTGATGTTCACGCATTATTCGGGAATTCTTTTCAGGGTCAGGTAATATATCGGGCGCAATATTTTGGATTGCCTGTACCCCTGGCTTTTCATCAACTGACACAGTAATAATGGGAGGAATCTGTCCTTGATGCTCCCCGTTGTTCCACAAATTGACCTCTTTGTAAACCATCAGCACGTCTTTCATTTTCGGGACAAACTCAGGATCACGCCGGTTAAGATAATAAGCAATCTTATCCGGTCTGATCGGATGTTCTTTGAGAATCCGCTGAATCGTTGCTTTTACGGCCTTTCCCAGACAAGTATGGCCTGCCTGTGGCCCATATTTTCTTGCGTGTGTTGCAAGAAGACTACGACTCCATACTTCGGCAGCATATCCATGCTCTTTGGGCTTGGTACAGGCAAGATTAATAACCCACATCTTTGCTTCCCGGGTAATGGTTGGATCTTTGGGGCTGTGGTATATATCTTTCAGACTGGCATCAACTCCCATTGCAAGCGCTTTGTCAATACATTTATAAATTGAAGGCCTGCTTACGTGAACCTCCTTTTTGATCGTGCTTATCGACATGTTTTCCAAATATTTCAAAAGAATATTTGCACGCTGAATTTCTCTAAGTGGTGCTTTTCTTGATTGTGCAATTGTTTGCAAT
>SCSR01000118.1 GCA_004297575.1 archaeon | reverse complement strand
CATCTTCCAAGCTGTAGCTGACTTTGTTTCCCGGATCACTGTAATCGATTCCCTGCAAATCCCATATGCCAGTATAGATAGCACTCCTATCATTCTCGTCTGGATAAAGCTTCTTGCTTTGGCTTGTTCTCAACGGGACTGCTATCGGCGATTTTTCAGCAGCATCGGCCATCAACTCGTAGTGCCTTTGCCTCAATCTATCAACAGCTGGATCTGTACGGCTAGCTCTTGGACCTTTTTCATAGTCAAAAAGCTTGAAATCTTCCTGTCTAATCTTCGCATTCAATGTTTCATGCAAATCAGTATCATCAAGCAATTCCTTTGTAAGGGTTCTGATGGCTGATTGATAATTTGACTCTGTAAACCCTTTTGACAATGTAGGATATGACTCGGCGAATCTTTGGAAATCTGTAGTTTGCGTTGTCGTAGTAACAGTTTGATTAGGCAAAGCCTGCGTCTGGTTGTACTGTGCAACCTGTTGAGACTTCCCACTCATCCATCTAAAGAGCGTTCCAAGACCACCAGCAATATAACTGACTGGACCAATCTGGCTTGTAAACTGAGCCGCAGCTTCTGTACCCGCAACAGCGCCAACAGTCCCTGCAGCATACAGTAAAAAGTTTCTCCTATCGACAACTACATCTAGTATCGGTATTGTTATGTCTCCAGGATGCTGTGTTTTTGCTTGTCTCGTCTTTGCCATAATATCACTTGTCCGGCAATACCTTAATCTCTTGCCAGTCACCATTTATCAGTAGCAAAAATCCCTATATAAGCATATGTATAGTGGAAAGGATAGGTTGGTATGAACAGTATTTCGGCATAAGCAAGCGGCTCTAGTTTTTCAATCATGCAAGCCAACTAAAAATTCACGGCAAAAGTAACGATATATTTAAATACAACGATGTTAAAAAACAATATAGTAAAGGGGATGCAGAACAGAAAATGTTTGGACCACATTTGACACTGGATTTATACGGATGCAATCCTGCGAAGCTTTCGGATCCGAAATTCATATACAAATTGCTAGATGAGTTTCCTGAAGTTATAGGCATGCACAAGATATCCAAGCCTAGCGTCACTGATTTTCCAGGCAACCCTAACAGTTTCGACAAGGGCGGCGTGTCTGCATTCGTGCTGATAACCGAGAGTCACATTTCCATACACACTTTTACTGCTGACAAGTTCGCTTCTGTCGACATTTTCTCATGCAATCCATTCAACATCGACAAGGCTACCAAGTGCCTGATGGAAATGCTCGGGGCCAAAAAGGCTGAGAGGAATTTCATCGAAAGAGGCAAGGGTTTTGTCAAGCACTATCCGAAAGACGTGAAGAAATCCAAGGATATTGTAGTCAGGGAAAGAGAACTTGTCGTTTAAATATATTCCGAATAATCTAATAACATGTCAAGTGGCTTAACACCAACATCCAAAGCAGAATGGCATCCCCTAAGGGAAATAATGGTGCATCAGCCTGGGGCAGAAGTCGTGTATTCTCTGCTTTCACCCAAGGAGCATTTGTATGGAGGCCCTATAAGCCTTTCCAACCATGGCACAGGCCTTTTCGAGCAGCATGCGAATGTGCTGGACACGTACAGGGGCGAGGGCGTCAAAATCCACATGCTGCAAAATCTTGTGCTCTCCAACCCGTCATCCCGCATAGAAGCAAAAAATATTGTGATGAAGTCGCTTCACAAGGCATATGGGAGAAGCAACCTATATACGCAAGAAGACTTGTCGCATATCGAGTCGCATGCCGATAAGATAATCGACGGGCTGCCTCCTGAATTCCTATGGCAGGTGTTGGCAACGAATCCCGAACTGTCCAGTAACTACAAAAATGGGCACGAAGACGCGAGATACAGCGCGCCTAAAATCGAGCTGCAGGTCGCAGGTAACCTGTTCTACATGAGGGACCAGCAGTTCACCACTGACAGAGGCGTGGTCATGGGCGGCATGAAGTTCGAGCAGAGGCGATACGAGCCGAACATAACCAGGCTGGCATTCGAGCAGCTAGGAATCAGGCCGATACTCGAGATAGACGGCGAGTACTCTGAAGAGAGACCGACATTTGAAGGTGGGGATTTCATTCCGGCGGGGGATTTTGCACTGATTGGCGTCGGCGACAGGACAAATGAGACTGGCTCCAAAGTTGCATTGAAGAACGGCGCATTAGGATTTGATCAAGTTGTCGTTATTTACCAACCGTCAGGCCAACACATCATGCATCTTGACACTTATTTCAACATCATCGATGACGGCCTTTGCACCGCAGACAGGACCAAACTGACAAAAAAAGTGAACGTGTTTGACAGGGATGAGCATGGATACAAGTTGTCATCGACCACCACATTGGAAAAATATCTAGCAAAGAAAGGGTTCTCTGTTGTGGGCATATCACCAGAAGAGCAGAAAAGGTATGTTGCCAATTTCATCACGCTCGGGAAACGCAAGATAATGGCGCCTGAGATCAAGACAATCCTGCCAGATTCAGACTACCAAAAAAGACTGGAGAGGGAAGGCGTAGACGTGATACCGCTGGATGTGAGCGAGCTGACTCAAGGATACGGCGGCATACATTGCCTGACATGCGTATTGAAGAGAGGCTAGCCTTGACCAACGGTGACCGAATCATTGCATGCTGTTCAAATATAAATAGTTGGCGCGATTATTGATTGTGTATGAATATCGAAGACCTGAGAGGCAAGACAGTGGCGGCGCTAGTCTCGGGCGGGCTTGACTCCTGCACTATTACCAGATGGCTCACCGATAACGGAGTGAATGTGGTTTGTTTTACCGGTGACTTGGGCCAGCCGGACGAGCCAGACTTGAGCAAAGTCCAGCATAGATTGCTAGCATCAGGCGCGAAGGAAGCGATAATTGTTGAGGGCAAGGAACAGATGGCACGGGCTGGGATTCTGGCAGTGCAAGCGCAGGCGCTGTATGAAGGCGAGTATTGGAACACTACCGGCCTAGGCAGGCACGTGCTCGTATCGATAGTTATTCCGGAGATGAAGAAGAGGGGGCTTGACATTCTGGTGCACGGCGCGACGGGAAGAGGGAATGATCAGGTGAGATTCCAATTGATTACAAACATGTTCGAACCGTCGTTCCAAGTTTATGCACCATGGCGTGACGAGGCTTTCCTCAAGAAATTCGGCGGCAGGAAACAGATGATTGATTTTTGCATTGAAA
>SCSR01000117.1 GCA_004297575.1 archaeon | reverse complement strand
ACGATATTGTATACATTATTAATCAATAAATTTAGGTCAGCTTTTATTCAGATTACTGAATTTTTCAACAAACCTTACATTTTTGGAAATGAAACGATTTATGATGAAAATAGGCTTAGTTTCCTGAATTTAGAGTGCCGTAAATTCATGGAACTCAGTCAAAATCTGCAAGATTATTGTAAAAGTAAAGAAGTTGATGTAGAGCATAATGCAGTTATCTGGGGGAAGAAGTTTACTAATCAGGAATTCTATTACGAAAACAACAAAATAGACCCTTCGATTGAGAATATTAGAAATACTCTGGGGTTTGAAAATTTCCTCGATGTTAACAATAATTTGATTTTACAAGAGTTGTTTTCTTTCACATTAACTAATGCATGGGCTTTATTTTATATTATAGTAAACAAGCACCAACCAAATCATAAAATGACAGGACTCTTATGTGCATGTCTTTATTCTGAGTGTGAAAAAATGGCAAAGCCATTGAAAATTAAGCTAAAGAAGAAATTATATTGGGCAAAACTGTTCGGCATAACTTATGAAACGCTCAACTTACGATTAAGAAAACTGAAAACTATGCAAAACCTGTAAAAATCTGCCGAAAGTAGTTTACACCATAGTATTATGAGAAAAACTATATCTATCAGTCTTGATAGTGAATTGCTAAGGCAGCTGGATGAGCAGCGTGGATTGATTCCTAGGTCAAGGTATATCGAAAGCAAGCTGTTGCAGGAGAGTTTCAATGAGTGACGCCGAAACACTTCCTGCATACGCAAAAATTCTGAAAGAATGGCTAGAAGAATCCCCATCATCCGAAAGTCAGGAGGCTTCTAATGAAAATTAGCTCACAAGCCCAAATAGACCAGATAGAAAAGGTCTACTGTAGGCTGTTATTCGCCAAGTTCTTAGAACAACTTCCCAAGTTCCACAAGATTAACCCTGATAGGACGATACCCTTCAGCTATGTTTACTTCTGGTTTTCTTTCCAGAAAATGGACAGGAAGGCTGCAAGGCAAGTGACCAGAACATGGATTTTCATGGGTTTGGTGGAGCGAGTGCGTTATCATGGAATAAAGTTGAAAGGAGGTGAATGATGCCAGGGAACTATTTCGTAGACAAAAGGAAAATGGATAAACAGAGACTGCTACGTATGCTCAAAGAGAATCCAGACATGGAGGAAAGGAAGCTTATAGCATTGTTTTCACAGCAGACAGGCTACAAGCTTGAGACGATAAGGCAGATGGTAGAGGAGCTACGAGAGGCTGAGTTGATATAGCTCTCTCTATCCCTCCCTCTTTTACAAGGTGTTAACTAGACTGCCAAGTAACAATGTCTTCAATCCAAGTTCTCAATCAGTTCAATAGTTAATAGTAATAGAATAGAATGAATGATGTGGTTGGTAGAGATAGAGAGAGACAGAGAGTGTCCCCATTAATTTCATTCCAATAGTCAATGTACAAAAGCGTAAATGAAGGCTATAGAAACAAAGTAGATTGATGTCAATGCAAGCATTATTGTCACAAAATTCCTAGTGTGTATATGATTAACTTTTGCATACCCACCGATTAAATACCAGATTGTAAAAATAACAAGTCCAGAAACAGCTATTAAAACTAAGTGTATATTATCAATAACATGTGTTGGTACAGAAAGACCAATTAATAATAAAATCATATGAAAAGTCATCATTATAAGATTTATTCTTCCACTTTTGATAGCTGAGCTTAACGGTTCTAGCATTGAATTTAATTGAGTTCACAATTTATTTAAACTACCAAAACAATCCCTAATAGAAGAGAATACAACTCCTCACTAGATAACACTGGACCCACTAGAATTCCTTCAAGTCCTTCTGCCCGCTGCTGTATTTGTCAATCTTGCTGCCATCAAAAATCGGCTTGCCATACACGCCGTCATAACCAGGAATGAATTTCACCTTTCCCTCACGGATTTTGATTATCGAGTCTGCAATTTTTTCGTCAACAACTTTTGCCAACTCCTCACGACTGACATTCAGCAGAATATTGAACTCACTCCCGAACCTGTCCAGCAACTTGTTCTCGATGTCAATCACCTTCTTCGAATAAAGGCTCGCAGTGCCTGTAGCAAAAGAAATTATCTCATACAACGGCAGCAACGACTTGAACGGTATAGCATCTTTCGGCATGAAACCATCCGGTCTATCCGCCAGTTGCTCCACACGGTTCAGCACGCCTATCACCAGCTTTCTCTTGCATCTCGGGCATATGCCGCCCAGTTTCTTCGTCTCTTCAGGCGACATGCTGATGTTGCAATCCTTGTGGCCGTCGAAATGGTACTTGCCATAATTCGGATCCACCTCGACTGTGTATAGGAATTTTTTCTTGTCTTTGCTCCTGATTGCATCGTAAATCTGTTTGAATGTGAATTTGTCCAGTTCGAAAACATTCGCCTCCCTGCCAAGCCTCCACGGCGTTGCACTGTGACTGTCGCTGTTCGAGAGCAACGTATACTTGTCCAGTTTTGAAAATCTCCAGTTCATCTGCGGATCGCTTGACAACCCGGTCTCTAATGAAAAAATATTTTTCGTCTGGTCCTCGTAGCACTCGTCGACAGAGTTGAACCCTGACTTGCTGCCGAACACAGAAAAGTATGGCGTCCATATGTGGGCTGCAGTGATCATGATATCCTTCGACACGCCCATCAGCAATTCTACAAGCCCAGCTGCGGATATCCTCAACATCGGCCTGCCATCGGACGCAAGCTTGCCATACTTGGAAAGCAACTCGTTCACCTGCTCCACTATCTCAATACTCGGAGCGTGGATGATGTGGTGCACTCTCCTTGATTTGCCAGCAGTTTCGAAAATCGTGCACACCTCTGACGTGAGCATGAAATGCATCTTGTCATATGAGAACAGTCCCGTATCAGGCACCTCTTCCAGTTTGCTTTTTAATTCAGCAAAATATTTCGGATGTGTGAAATCCCCAGTCCCGATCAGTTGCAATCCTTTCAGCTTCGACCCCCTGCTCAAGCCGATGATATCCATATCCTTGCTGGTGGCTCGAGAGTATTTGGAGTGCAGATGGAAATCAGCTATTACCTGCATGCATACACCTTACAAGAAAAACGGCAGGAGAAGGAATGCGCCTATGATTATGAGCAATGCCCAAACGCCGATGTTCCAGGCCATTATCCTGCTTCCATCTAATGGCGGGACAGGCAGCATATTGAACAGGAACAGCCATGCGTTGACAAAATATATGAGTGCAAATGCCGGGTTTGGATATACTACATTTATCATGCTGAAGAGCAGTGCGAATACCAGGTTCACTGCAACGCCAGCAAGAGCGATAAGACCTGTCTCAGGCCCTGTCAGGTCGCGCCTCCTGAAACCCCACCTGCCGAACTTGAACGGTGATATCATGACTGCACCTGCTGCGACAAACTTTAATCCGAACAGCATCAGGAACAATGCCAGCAATATCCCCTGCGGCCATATCTTGAACACGGCAGACGAGTTGAATTTTATCGCAACAAACTTGTGCGCGAGCTCGTGAAGGAGGAACGCTATCACAACTATAAAGAAATACAAAGGCAATGACGCCAAGTCAATCGGCGCGGCACCTTGGAATATCTCCTGCAGAGGCCTGAAGGCGAAAATGAAAGTGATGACAACGACGGCTATGGCGATATCCCTTATCTCCTCGTCCGAGAAGTATTTCATGAATTCTATTTGCAATCAAAGTAATTTATACTGTTGGTTCGCTTAGCGGAAGAAATATTTTAGCGCGTCCTGTATATCGGATACCTCAACGACTCTGATGCCGTTTATTTCTCCCGTCTGGTTGCTAGTAGGCTTGTATGTTGTAGTGCAGATGGTATACGAAGCAATCTGTTCGCATTCCTGCTCCGGTTCATAGTTCACCTTCACACCCTGGCCTTGGGGCACCAAAAACAATGTCGCGCCGGTGCTCTTTGCCGCGCTTGCCTTTGCAGATATGCCACCTACTTCACCTATCGTCCCGTCCGGATTTATTGTCCCAGTTATCATTACACTGTTGTTCAATGTCTTGTTCTCTAGCGCGGCTATCGTCGCTATTGTTAGCGCTGCCCCAGCTGACGGGCCTTCTATCAGGGACGCATTCGTATCAATGGAGTATGTCAGGTCGACTTTGGACAAGTCGTTATTTGTGGCTTGCTGTGCAACGCTCCTTGCAGTCTGTATGGATTGCTGCGTGTCAGCCCAGAAAATTATCTGATTGACATCCACAAGCACTTTTCCAGTTCCCGGTTTGGCGCTAACTCTCAATATTGTGCTGACACCGTTTCCCTTGTCGTCTACAGCAGGAGCATTCACTAATACCTCGCCTGCAGACAATGGCGCAGTCTTGGTTGGCACCTTGATATTGGAAATACCTATAACTATGATTAAAATCACGACCGCTGCGATTATGTATTGCGATTTCATGTTATCACGTATAAATGCGCAGGAGGACGCCGTCAGTTGATATTGCAATGCGAACCGGCTTTGCCCAGAGCCTCTTCTCCACCATGTTTCTTGAGAGCATCGCATACTTACCTTAGAGTTGCTCGGTTCCCCGCCTCACTCGGTTCGATAAACACACGACCCATCAAGGCACGGCTTCTCAGTCGAGACTTGGAGTCGATTCACACCACAATACCGTCTTCGGGCTGCGGTTCTGCCATGAAGGCTGCTTGCAGTCATACAGGGAGCCTGCCCCTGCAACCGTTGCCTCCTGCATAAAGTATGAGACCAGTCCTACATTTAAAGCTTTTACCCATCTCGCGTGACAGTAACTATATTTAAAACCTTCCATAAAATGATTGTTAATGGCAGATATCTTTACTGCAATAATGGGGATCATAGCTGCTTTTTTCGGTTACATTGCATACAAAAAACCAAAAACCTATCTTGAAGTCTTTGGAGCGAGGGCATTGATTTTGTTTAAAGTAGAGACAAGAATAACGATTGTCAAATGGATGGGACTTGTCATAGCTATCATAGGCTTGTTCGCTGCTATAGTAAGCCTAGTGCGTTGATTGAATCTTCCATCTTGTCCATAGCCTTTGCGATTTTCTCATACGCAGTAGCATAGCTCAATCGCATATAACCCTCGCCGTACTTTCCAAATTCGTTGCCAGGCACTACAAGGACCTTTGCATTTTTCAGAAGAAAATGTGAAAACTTTACAGAATTCATTCCAGTGTTAGTGATATTCGGGAACGCGTAGAATGCACCTTCAGGCTCTTGGAAGCTCAGATTCATCCCGTGCAGCCTCTTGATGACAAGTTTTCTTCTCCTGTCGTATTCCTTCACCATCTTCTCCACAGGCTTTTGCGTTGACTTGAGAGCGAACTCTGCCATCACCTGCGAAAGTGTCGGCGCGCATATCGTGTTGTATATGTGGAGCTTCGTCATAGCCTGTATGATTTCTTTTGGTCCGGCTGCGTAACCGACACGGAAGCCCGGCATTGCGTATGTCTTGGAAAAACTGAAAAAGCTCACCACTCGGCTGTGCATGCCGTTCAAGCTGCCGATGCTCACATGCTTGCCTGAATACACGAACTTCTCATACGCCTCATCAGAAAAAATTACCAGATTCTTTTCAATCGCAATATCAGCAATCTCTTCCAAAGTTTTCCTTTTCAGGATTCTCCCGGTCGGATTTGACGGTGAGTTTATAATCAGCACGCGGGTCTTGTTATTTGCAAGTTTTTTAATTGCATCTGGGTCCAGTTCGAACCCATCATCCTCAAGCAACGGGATTGATATCGGATTTGCAGACAGCGATTCGACCATAGGTATGTATGAAAGGTATCCTGGATTTGGCACAAGCACATTTTGGCCTGGATCCGTGGTCGCTTCGATTGCGATATTCAGTGCTTCGTTAGATCCTGCTGTGACAATCACATTTTCAGGCTCGGCATGTATCTTGTTTTCTTTTTTCAATTTCTTTGTAATAGCTTCTCTCAATTCTTTCCTTCCACCTGGCGGGGAGTAATGAGTGAACCCCTTGTCGAGCATCCTTTTTCCAAAATTGCGGATGTGTTTAGGCGTCGCAAAGTCGGGCTCGCCTGGTCCAAGTGATATCACGTGCTTGTTTTCCTCGGCGATTTGAAGTATTTCCGAAAATTCAGAGCTTGGCAGACCAAAAAATCTTTCAGACACTTCGTGCATAGCATGCATAACATAGAATTGTGATTGCGAGCAGAAAAGATTAAGTTTATATACTTAATTTTCACTTTAAATGGATAGGTGAAACTGCAAATGGAAAATGACTACGAAGAATTCGACGACGATACAGAAGATGAAGGAGAAACAGACGAGGGTTACTAGAGGTTAGTTTCCATTTTTTTATTTTATTTTCATCCAAACATAGAGAATATGCTTGACGTTGATTGCTTGGGTTCCTGAACGGTTCCTGTTTTGCACATGCTGCACGCCCATTGCTTGCCCTTTTTGATGACGCATTTCACACAGCCTACCTTCATACACACATCACATTCCAATAACTCCAGTGATGGCGAGCCGCAAGCAGGGCAGTTCATATTTAATTATTGGTGCCAGGAGGATTTAATCAGCAGACGAATGAAGTTTAAATAACATTTTCCTAAATAGTTATGAGCAGCATGCCTTACACCAATAGGAAAATACTCAAATTTTCAGAGCCGTTCTTGAAAGTGGAATATATCGAGAACGCTAAGAATTTAGCCATCTCCGAAAAAACCATTATAGTAAATGCTGATAGCAAATCCGAGATACTAGTAGCGAATAAAATGCTAAAGCCATGGAGCTCTTCTATCTATGCCAATGTGACTATTGCAAGTGCGCCAAGAATCATATGCATTACTGTTGAACCAGATTTCCTTTCTTTCGATTCGTTTTCAAATGCACATGCGATAAAAAAGAAATGGACAAAAATCAGTGATATCATTTCACTTCCTCATTTGAGAGATACGAACCTATGGCGTTCGAAGAAAGAGAATGTAGACAATGTTGAACTTAACCTGTGGTTCGCATCTTCCAAGACGGATTGCGGAATCCATAACAAGCATGGATTTAGGGAACTCCACACCCAGATTTTTGGAATAGGAAGAATGCAGAAATTCCATGAAAATGACCACGATTCACTTTACCAAGAGGTGTTCATGAGTCCAGGCCATACACACGAACCCTTCTACAATGACAGGTGTGAATATCCATGGCATCAATATCATGCTGATACAGATTGTATTTGGCTCGCTGCAGAGTTCGATGATTAGCTATCATACTAAAGGCATACGCTTAATACAGAACAATACAAAGTAGTCTTCATGGCGTTATTCGGCGGAATGGTCGATTTAGGAATAGCGTTCTTGATAGTAGTGGCGCTTGCCGAGTACATCAAGTTCAGAAACAAGGCAGACAAGGGATTCAGCTGGCTGGCAGTCGCAGGAGTATTGTTCCTGTTCGCTGGCGCATCTGCTGCTGACACGACAATCTCATCATACGCACCAGGCGTGGTCGGCGCATCAGGCGCATTGACATCTCTGTTCGGCGTGGTCGGATGGGTCTTTGCCTTGGTCGGTACGCTATTCATAATCTACCAAGTCATAGTTGAGAAATAGTTTGAAAAATTCTTTGATTTTCGAATTTTGTTTACAGGTTTCTGTCTAGTCCGTATTTTGAAAAAAGCTGTGCGGGGGGAGAGATTCGAACTCTCGAAGGGATTGGTCGGGTTTTTCGCCCTCTAACCCACCGCGTGACTTATCATCTTGAATCAAAGCTCAAGAAAATCTTGAGCGCGGCGCAATTGCCGGACTATGCGACCCCCGCGTACTAAATGAATACACGCACAAAATATTAAAACATTAAGACTAGGCGTAAGTTTCCAGCTCAGACTTGAGTTGGTCAATCTGTCCTTTCAAATCAGCAATCGTGCCCTCCAGCGATTCGACATCCTTGACGTCATGGTGCGCCTCTTCCCTGAACCCGCTCGGCCTCAAGAATTCGGAATCAAGCGTCGCCAATTTCTTGTCCATCTTTTCCATACCCTCTTCAACAATCTTCAAGTTCTCATCCCTCAATTTATCCAAGTCCTTCAATATCGCTAGGCTGCTCCTCAGCATGACCAGGTTGGTTTTCAAGTAGCCCATCGCGCTCAGCAATCCCTTGTACTTGTCCAGCTTGACGAAAAGCGGAGCAAAAGACCTCGGCTCCTCCACATGCTCCTCATGCTGCACAGGTTGAGGCTGCGGTTGCGGTCTGGCTTGGACAGTGATATTTGGCTGAGGCAATTGAGGTGACGGTATGTCCTGAATGTGCTGTTGAAGCTGTTCCAAAGTCGGCAAAGGCTTCATAGGATCATGAAAAACCTGAGGCTCCTGTCTTTTCTTTCCAAAAAGCGGCATGGTATTCTACCATGTATTTCCAATTCCTAGCATATAAAACTGAGTGCGCCAGCGGGGATTTGAACCCCGGCCCTGAACTTGGCAAGCTCATGTCCTACCAGGCTAGACTACTGGCGCATGCAAAATTATTTGAAGAACTAGTTTATTTAACTTATCCAAAAATGCCGCCGAGGCCTTCTGTTGCCCTAGACTCTTCCTCTTTTATCTTACCGATTACCTCGCCCTTCTCCTTGTCGTCTGCGACAGCCGCGATGCCTTTGGACAGTTCAACCGCCTTCTTGCACTGACCATCCAACCCGGAAATATAGCAATAGTATCCCTGCTTGCCTATGAATCCTGCTTCCTTGAATGTCATGCTAGCGCGGTTGACAGTCTCATCCTTCAGCAGGAGGTCCTTCATCTTCTGCAAATCCTTGGCTTCGAATTTCAGTACGACTTCCATAAAAACAACTTGTTGCCAAAGCTTAAATTTAACTCAAGCCAGGCAATGTCTGGTCTGCAGTAGGCGTTGATTCGTCGATGAAAGAGGATGCTGATGCGTCGATTGCGGCGGCTGAAGTGTCTGTGCCGGTAGAGAGCGATGGCGTGGATGAGCTAGTCTGCCCTTGCATAAGAATGAATCCTGCAACTGCCAATACAATGATTGCTCCGACTCCAACCAATATCATCTTGTTCATATCAATCACCCGCAGCTGTATTCCTTGTCTGGACGCTCAATCCAGACCTGCCAGCTGAGTTGGATGTGCTTGTTTTGATTGCAACAGCCTCCCATTTGGCTGATTTGATTTCTTCGCGTGCATCTTTCACATCTTCGATCAATCCTTTCATGTTTTCCCTGATTGTTGAAAGGCGGTCTCTCAAGCCTTCTATATTGGCCGAGCCGATTTTGCCTTCGGCTTCCCTGGCCTCTGCAGTGATATTCTTGGCGCTTGAAACAACTGAAGCTACCTTATCCTTGATGCTCTGGCACTTGTTCGCAACTAGCGTAAGGTTGCGCGCCTGTGCTTTTGAAATAATGCTATTGCATTGCGCAGAGATTGCATTCGCATTGCCTACGAACGCGTTCATATCGTTTGCCAATGTGCTCAATTGCGTCTTGAGCTTGTCCTGATTTATGGCCAAAACATTGCCTGCATATTTTTTGACAATCGTAAAATTCGTCGGATCCAAAACAGTTACGCCAGCTCTCAATGGCATGACAGCCCTTGTTGCGACCGCAGGTATGCCCAGTGCAGCCGCTTGTGCGCTAGTCGGGACACTACATGTCAATGAAAAAGTTCCATCAGCAGCAGTTGTTGTCTTTTTTGAATCACATACAATGATTCCTTTAGGCGCAACCACGGCAGCCCTGTAATCAAACTGCCCAGCTGTGCCGTTGTCATATGTTATGGCTCCGCTCAATGTAAAATTCTCGCCATACATTACCTTTGCCTTGTCTGCAGATACTGTGATGTTGAGAGCAAATGCTGGAGAAAGCAAAAGCAGGAAACTGAAAGCGGCTACCACCAGCAATTTCATGAATTCTATTATGCCTCGGCGGAATATAAAGTTAGCCGTTTATTCGTTTATTCCGTTGTAGATTCGATGAACAATGCGCATCAGGTTAGCCAGGAACTTTTCCTTCCTTTCCAATCTTCTTGCAAGTATTGCCTCCTCTGAAAGGAACATCCTTTTCAAGTGGTGCATGTCGACCTTGGGTGAAAAGAAAACATACAGCGGGATGCCTGCCAATATAAGCATCGAACCTATGACCTTGTCAAACAAGGTTGTGGAATACAACAGGTATATGCAAATAGCCAAGCCGAGCCATGGCAATATGTTCTGGCCATGCAACTTCCCTTCTTTCCTTTTTTTGAGCACGACGAATGCAAGGCATGTCAATAGGAATGAGAACGAAAGGTTGAAGACGGAAAACGAAATCAAACCTGCGATGCTTGAGAGGATGGATAATGCAAATGCGATTATGCCTTGGAGTATCAGTGCCATATAGGGCGTATGGTATTTCGGATGCACCTTGGAAAAAATCTTCGGGAACAGGCCGTCGATAGACATGGCATAAGACAGCCTGGCAGTGCCGAGTATGCCTGACTCGTCAGAGCCGGAGACTGACGCAAGCGCACCCAAGCTCATGATTGCAATGCCCACAGCACCCAAGAGCGCAGCACCCACCAAGACGAGCGGGACAGATGTCTGTGACAGCTGCTGCCAGTTGACCGAGCCGTAAACCACGAAATTCGTCAGCAGGTAGAAAAACATGACAATCACCATGCCGGTGATTATCGACTGCGGGATTGTTTTCTTCGGGTTATTGACTTCGCTCGCCGGCAGCGTGCCTAGCTCAAACCCGGCATATGCCCAGAACACCAGTACCAATGCAGTGCCGAAATTCTCCCAGCCAAGCGGATCCAACGGGGAATAGTTTGAGATGAAGCTTGGGTTGTATGCAAACGAAACTAGCCCGGCAATTATTATCAAGAGCAATGGGGAAAGTTTTATCAGCGTCAATGCGTCATTCACCTTTCCCGCAACCTTTACACCGATGATGTTGATGAATGTCAGACCGAACAGGAACAATCCCTTGACCAGAATATTCTGCAGTGCATCAAGCTGCACAAAACTTTGCAGATAGTTCGTGAAAGTGATGGCGAATACAGGCAACGCAAGCATCTCGGCAATCCACATGCTCCAGCCAGCAAGAAATCCGTAGAAATCGTCAAATGCTGTCGAGACGAATGCAAACGACCCGCCGACTTTTGGCACATAGTAACTGGAATATGCGAACACAAGCGCAATCAGGGTCGCAGCAATGCCTGCAACTATCCATACTACCATTGACAACGGGCCGATCAATCCGGCGGTGATTGCAGATGCGATGTAAATGTCGCTGCCGACTATGGAGCCGACCACGATATTTGTAAGGTCGAATGAAGATAGCGTACGCTTCAGACCCATAGACTAGATTTGTTTTCTGGTATATTCTGCTTTTTCATGCTGAGTCAGGAAGTAAAGATAATAACCGCTGAGTATGGTCAGCATGACAAACATTTTGGTTGAGAATACCACGCTCCATGGCGTGTTCGGGTTAGGGAACGGGTTTATTATCGTATCCGGGTTCAGGTTCTCGTATACGGCATCCGCAGCAATAAGGCCGCTCCAAAGGGTAAAATTGAAGAATATCTCGTACAAGGAGATTCCAAAGACTACAAACGCAAACATCTTGAGCAAGGCGTACTTTGGCTTGCTGAAATTCATTATCCTTTTTGTATGCAGCTCCAGAGTCGAATACAGGAGAGCTATGCCTGTGACGAACAGCCAGCTCACAGGCTTGGCGCCTATGCCGAAAAGCCATAATGGCGGGAACTCTATGGTGACATAAGAAAGGCCGATTACATCAATCCCTTGGATCAACGACTCTATGATGCCATAAAGCCCGGCAAATATGAAGATTGCCAGCGAGGTATAGCCCACGACACGGTGCATGCTCCTCACCTTTTCTTCAGGCGTAGACAGGTCGATGAACTTGAGCGCCATATTATTAATTCACCCCGATAATTTAAAGCCTCAGGTGGGAGTTGAACCCACGACCCACTGCTTTTCCTGCAAAGCTTACGAAGCAGATAAGCGGTCTCCGACCTTTGCTCTACCGGGCTGAGCTACTGAGGCGTCCAAACTATAATACTTTGCAAAGCTAATATAATGTTTGCGTCTTTTGGTGGTTAGTTGGTCAAAGAAGAAAAACAGGAAGCAGCAGTTTGGCATAAGGAAAGGAACGGTGTCAGGTGTGAGCAGTGCGCCCGAAGATGCTTCATTTCCAAGACCAAGCTGGGCTTTTGCCAGGTCAAGCAGAATGAGGAGAACATCCTTTACACCCTGAACTACGGCAAGGTCATCGGGTTGAACACAGACCCCATAGAACAGGCACCCATGTTTCATTTTTATCCGAAAGCCAAGTCATTGTTCTTCGGACTGCCGGGCTGCAACATGTTCAGCGATTTCTGCCCCAGTTTTGAGCTCGGGCATGACCTGCATACGGACCTGGATCCGAAGACCAAGATGTTCACGCCTGAATCGTTGGTAAAGGCTGCTGAGAAGGAGAAATGCAATGCCATCGTCTACACTTATACCGAGCCGTTTTTGGGGATAGAGTTCCATGAAAAGGCTGCCAGGATCGCGCGCAGGGGCAACATCAAGAACATCTTTGTCACGAACGGTTATGTTACGCCGGATGCTGTCAAGAGGATGTCCAAATATGTTGATGCGATAGTTGTGAACCTCAAGGCGTCTGTCGACCCAGAGTTCTATAAAAAGTTCATGAAAGTTGAGAATACCGAGGCGATTTTCGATGCATTGAAGCAGATGAAAAAGCAGAGGCTCTTCATGGAGATAACCAACACCATCGTGCCGCAGATAGGCGACAACGTAGAGCAGTGCACCAAGCTGGCGCAATGGATATCCGCCGAGATAAACTCGGAAGTGCCGTTCCACATCCTGCCCTTTTATCCGGATTATGCCATGACAGAGCTCCCTGCCACGCCGACCAGTACCCTCCAAAAGTGTGCTGCCGAGACTGTCAAGGCCGGGTTGAGATATGTTTATATCGATAATTCTACAATAACCACAGGCGAGAACACCTATTGCTTCAACTGCCGCGAGCTGCTCGTAGAGAGGCTGGCTGGCAAAGTCAAGTCGACGAAGCTGCAGAAGGATAGGTGCCAGAATTGCGGAGTAAGAATAAACATTGTGATGTAGATGGACGAAAGCGAAATCCAAGAAAAGCTGAAGAACGGCTGGATCAAGTCTAGGCTGTATATAGAGATTATGGCTGGGGAGAAACAGCTCGCTGAGGATGCGTTGAAAGAGCATGTAAGGAAGCTGAAGGATGTCAAGGATTCGGTTGTTTTGAACGAAAAGTATGAGGGTATCCAGGAGGTCCAGAATCCCCCAAAGGGCATAAAGCAGGCATTCAGCGAAGTCGTGCAAATCGACCTGCTGGCAAGGAACATAGACACGCTTTTGTATATAGTCATATTTTACGCCCCGTCAGCGGTAGAGGTGCTAGAGCCGCATGACCTGAAGATAGGCATAGAGCAGGTGCAGACTGTCATGAATTCCGTGGCAGACTTGGTGCACAGGTTCGCAGCGTCTGGCTTGGGCGGAGTGGTCATTTCAACCCAGCAAAAGCCTCAAGCTTAAATACCATAAACTAATCTCTAGTATTATGAAATTGTTTGCAACTGTTTCAGCGCTAACATTCATCCTATTGGTATCCTCTGCATTTGCCAGCTTGGAATATTTTGGGATTGAGAACAACCTGAACGGTATCAGCACATCCAGCACACTGAGCATCATCTTTACAGAGCCTGTTGAAACGTTTCAGTTCTACATGCAAGAGCCCATAACAAGCCTCTCTACGAGCGAAAATGCATTTTGTTCCTTCCAAGGAGTGTCCAATACAGCCATAAAGTGCTTCCTTATACTCAATGAGACCGACCTGAACGTTAAAATGAACCTCACAAGCAACGCATTTGCCACGCAAAACAGTGGATCGTATGATTTCAACCAAAGATTCGTCATAAACGACCAGATCGGGCGTGTCACAAATACTATCGTACTACCTGTGGGCATGAGCTTGAGCGAGTCTGACTCGATATCCCCAGAAAACGCACAAAAGCTCACAAATGGGCAGAATATCATGATTTTTTGGGAATCCAACGACGTCCAGCCAAGCCAAACGCTTAATTTCAAGGCAACCTACACACCTGTTTTCTCCCCATCAGCCATTCCCTTGTGGCAAATGGTAATCGTAGGAGGGGTAGCTGCTGCTATCGCAGGGTTCTTTGTCTATCGCAGGTTCAAAAAGCCAGAGGAAGTCGTACTGTCGGTGCTTGATGAGTATGAAAAAAAGGTGATGGAGGTCATTCAGATAGCCGGAGGCACGGTCAACCAGAAAAGGGTAGTTGACCACACCAATTTTTCCAAAGCCAAAGTCAGTAGGGTGGTCAAAAGCCTAGTCAGCAGGGGCGTCATAGAGACCGAAAGGAGGGGGCGTACCAATATGCTCAGGTTGAAGAAGAAATTTGGTACCAGCAAGCCTGAACAGCCTACACAACCCCAACCACCCGAGTCAATCGAGACTTCCGATACAAATGAGACAATATAAGCCTGTGTTTAGGCTATATACCTCTATTTTATCCCTAGAAACAATTGGAGTTGTTAAATATGGTCAAAACACCTGATATATACTATGATTTTTACTCCTTTGAAAGGTTGTAAATTGTTTCAAGGAACCTATTAATATAGCCCAAAGCGATATTTTATATAACGAATAGCCTTAACTACCCACTCTAGGGTTCGCGAGCTCTAGGGCGGCATAGTAGGGCCTTAAAAAAGGAGGAATTTAATGCAAGTTAAGAAATGGGTTGCCTCCGGTTTAGCAGCCTTAATGGCAGGAGCAACCTTAGCGGGAGCTGCTATGGCAGCAACCCAGTTGGGTAATTTCCCAACATTTCTAGCAAGCACAACGACGACAGGTTCAGCATTGAACGCATTGGTAGTAGTTGGCGCAACAGCCCAACCTTCTGATGTAGTAGGTGCAATAGACCTGGCAACATCGTTGGCTACAACAAATTACAACACAGTATCAACATCTACAACCAGCACGGTTTCCATAACAGGTGGAACATCGCTTTCAACAGCTGGAAATCCATTGTACCTAGGCGCTTCATTGAACAGCGTCAAGTCTACATTGACATCATCGGATCTCTCATCCCTATTGGCTGGGGGAACGTTGAACATCAACAACAATGGTGACCAGTATACGTACAGCCAGTACATTGACATGCAGTCTCGTCCTAACGTAACGTTCGATACGGCGTCAGGATCGACCGCACCAGTCCTGGGATTGTACTTCCCTGGAAGCGCAGCTGCGTACAAATACAGGATAGTATTCGCCAAGCCAGTTGCAGAGACAACAACCAACCTTAGGGGAAACTCTATCAACATGCTAGGTGGAACATACATAGTAACAGCCGCAACAAACGACACATCAGGCTTTACTGAGATAGACTTGCTCGGTGGTCCAAATCCAAAGGGCTTGTCTGTAGGACAGTCTGCCACTTTCACAGTAGGCACGACAAGCTACAACGTGACGTTCTCAAGCGTAGCAACAAGCGGTTCTACCAATGTAGCCGTAACAACAATCAACGGACAGACTTACAACCTTTACGACGGTTCACCGATACAACTATCGGATGGAACATGGGTAGGGGCGACTAACGTATTGACCGTAGGTAGTTCAGGCTCTGGTACAGCAACCCTATTCGTAGGGGGCAACAAGCTTGTATTGCAAAGCACAGGAACGCTTACAAGAAACAACAACGTTGTCAGCGGAGCTACAGTATCATTCGTAGGCAACACAGTATCCGCCACTACAGCAAAGATCAGTGAGATAGACGTTCAATACGCCCCATCAACTGATATCATGGTAGCAGCTGGTGGAACTTACGCGGATCCAGTGTTCGGAGCTTTCAAGTTCGCATTCGCGGACATCACTCCATCACTATCTGACACAGCAAACAGAGAGACAATATCGATCACACCGTCAAGCACGGTCGCAGAGGGTGTCTCATTCAAGGATAGCAACGGCAAGACGTTGACGCAGAACTTTGCATACAACGCAAGCGGTGCGATCGCAGCAAAGGACGCTTCAGGCAAAATCATACACCTGAACGAGTCTGATGTAATCGGCCTGAATGAATATGCAGTGGTCTCACAGGGAACGATACCAAACGTCTACGGCCACATATTGCAGCTTACAAGCGTAGCGCAGTCCACATCCTCATCATCTGGTACTGCAACGTTCACAGATGTTGCGTCAGGCACATCGTATTCGGTCAGCTTGGCGAACAAGGCTGGAACGGGAACGCAGGACACAGGTACATTGTATCTGGATGGATATGCATACAACGTAAGTAACACATCAACAGCAAACCAAGTCACGATCAGATGGGCAAATAGCGGTACTCAGCCAATCACGACAAGTGGCTCGACTCAGTACATCTATCCATCGATCAAGTCAAACTTGGGAGCTAACGTTGCTATAGCTGGACCTGTAATAATCAACTTGACAGGTGGTGCTGAAGGCACTAACTTCCAAAGACTATTGCAATTCCCAACATCATCGACTACAGTCAACATCACCTTTGCAAACACTTCGCTTGTTCAAGGTATGAGATTGATGGTAGATGGTACGGTAATCGCAGATGCGTCCAATCCTGGTGGAGCCTTGGCCAAGCAGGTTGGCAAGGTATGGTATGTGATTAAAAACATCTCCACGATTGTCAACACGTCAACATCTGTCACAGTACAGATAGACGTTGGTAACACACAATCGTCATCAGCAACATCAGCTTCAAACACAACTCTTGGCGTCCCATCCATCATCGTGATGGCAGACAGAGACAACAACTCCAACAGACACGCCATAGTAATTCCGACAACAGCAACTGCAACACAGATAGGTGCTACGACTCCGTTGTTCACCAATGGAATCACGAACACACCATCCGTAGCAGGCGCTAGCAGGAATGAATACATGGACTATTGGGGCTCGAAGGTAACTTACAGCACGCCATCGACAGGTGCAAATACGGTCTCGATATCGTATCCAAACCAGCAATCGATTGCAACAGTGTCTGTAGGTGCTAACCCAGTCTCGTCATCTGTCACAACAGGTGGAACAGGAACCAAGTCAGCTGTGGCGATCACTTCAAGTATCGCAAAGCTTGACACAGAAGTAACAGCAACCGACAAGACAGCCAACAACTTGGTGCTAGTGGGTGGACCATGTGTCAACACTCTAGTCCAGGATTTGGTAACAGCAGGTAAGTTGAGCTCGGCATACACATGCGCTGGCGGAACGCTAGGCTCTGCATGGACTGCAAGCAACGCTTACATCATAGCTGTTGACGATGCATTTGCCACAGGCAAGGTTGCATTAGTCGTAGCCGGTACAGCTGCTGCTGACACGAGACTTGCTACAAGTGTCTTACAGGCTAACAAGCTTGCAGGAAAAACGGATAGCAAGGTAATGGTGTCTGGTACTGTAGCGAACCCAACGTTCGGTACAGCTCCTGCGTAAACAGGAAAAATTTAATTTCGCCGCGCAAGCGGCCCCCTTCCTTTATTTTTAACCCCGCCTGACCCGAGACTATATATCCGTTGACTTACACATGCATTTTATGGCAGATGACGTCGAGGTGAAGATAAGCACGAAGAGGATCGCATTTTCAATCACCATCATAATAATCGCGATAGCATTCTATTTTTTCTACCCGTATATCGTCTACCAACTGTCGCCGATAACAAGCTACGACTATTACGGTACGCATCTTGATTTCAGGTCTGACTTGAAAGAGGCGCAGAAGGTGGCTGTATATCCGGACGAGAGTATGATCGTCAGCACTGTGTTCGCACCATTCATGACTAACCTGACCATATCGTTCCAGAACACTTCGCAGAACAACTTGGTCGGCGTGGAGGCATACGAGGTGGCGTACAAGATGAAGACTGCATATATCGCACTCAACCGCAACATCAACATAACATCGCATCTTGGCGCAGTACAGGGATCGGAAAGCAATCCGGTAGTCATCCTAGTACCACCTATGCTTGCAAATGAGACATCTGTCCGCGTATCAGGCTTTACAATCACGATATCAGGCAAGACACAGCGCGAGTTCGACCTTGCAACCGACAAGTTTCTGATGGTCGCCATGGGCATAAAGGTTTAACTTGCAAGGGAAAAATCAAGTTTTAACCTGTTGGGATTCAAATTCTTCTTATGATTACAGCATTAGACGCAGCCACATTGATTGGCTCGCTGCTGACCGTATATGTGTCGTTCGTTTATCTGGTCCAGCTGATATCAAACAGGAGCAGGCTTCTTGCAGTACCGAAGCTCCCGAACATTCTGCCAAAGGTGAGCATAATCGTCCCTGCACACAATGAGGAAAGGACGATAGATGCGACACTGCAATCGCTGCTAAACCTCGATTATCCGAAAAAGCTGCTGCAAATCATAGCTGTGGATGACGGCAGCACTGACAGGACATTGCAAAAGATGAGAAAGTTTTCCAAGCACGTGACTGTGCTGACAAAGAAGAACGGTGGGAAAGCGTCTGCATTAAATGCGGGTATCAAGATCGCAAGAGGGGACATCGTAGCCACGACCGATGCCGATTCGTATGTTGAGAGCAATGCGCTCCGCAATACTTTAGGATATTTCAGGGGCAAGGTGGCGGCAGTCACAACCAGCATCAAGATCGCGGAGCCGAAGACGTTCGTGCAGAAGGTGCAGGCTATCGAGTATCTGTTCAACATCATCTACAGGAAGGTCTTCTCTATCATGAATTCTATTTTTGTTGTCCCGGGACCGTTCAGCCTTTACAAGAGGTCGGTGCTTGAGATTGTAGGGGGGTTCGAGGAGAACAACATCACTGAGGACATGGAGATTGCGCTCAGATTGCAAAGCAGGGGATACGGGGTGGAGAACAGCGTGCCTGCATTCACCTACACGCACGCGCCGGCAACGATACGCCAGCTGTTCATGCAAAGGGTCAGATGGTACAGGGGTTTCATCATCAACATGCGCCGCTACCATTATATGCTGTTCAACCCAAAGTATGGTGATATGGGGGTCTTCACGTTGCCTGTAAACATCGTGCTGGTTGCATTCCTATTCATTTTCATCGGAGCCATGTCGTATTCGTCAGCAGAAACCCTGTTCAGAATGCTGCACGTAGATTTCATCCTCGGCTATGTGCCAATGCAGTTCAGCTTTTCAAACCCTGTGCTGTATTCCAGCCTTTTCAATGTGCTATGGGTGCTGGCGACAGGCATACTCATCTACCTGACGTACGAGGGCTACAAGCTGGGGCGCGAGAAATTCACCCTGCTGATGATACCCACATTTTTCGTAGCGACATTCGTCTACATTTTTTTCATAGGTTTCACGTGGCTGGAGAGCATCAGGAAGGAACTGACAGGAGCTGAGTTGAAATGGGAAAAATAAGCACGCGCGTCTACATTATCGCAGGCATACTTACCGCGCTGGTATTTTTGGGCGGCGTGAGCTTGGGATGGTTCCTGGATTACAACCGTGTGTATACGGTTGAGTCGCAGATGAATAGCTTGCAGCTCGATTTCCAGAACCTCCAGCTGGAGAACTTGTTCATATCCGCCCTGGGAAACAACTCGACGTGCTCATTATATTCAGGCAAGGCAGTGAGCCTTTCTGCACAGACAGACAAGCTGGCAAGTGACCTGGACGATTTCAGCAACATCAACCAGTTTCAGGCAGACACATTGGCTAACGTGAAGAAGAGATATACGTTGCTCAACCTGGAATTCTGGATGCAGCTGACCAACTTGCAGAAGACGTGCGGTTACAACGCCACAACATTGCTGTATTTCTATACCGTCGACCCGAATAGACCATGTGACGAGTGCGTGGCGCAAGGGCTGGTGCTGGATGCGATGAAGAAGCAGGCGCCGGAAAAGATGATGATTTTTGCAGTCGATTATAATCTGGACTTGGGCATTGTCAAGGCGCTGATAACCACGTACAACATCACCAGCACACCAAGCATCATTGTCAACAGTGATATGGTCGTCAAGGGATTTGCAAACCAGTCAGCGCTTGGGAAATACCTAAAGTAGCTTTAGCTTGCCTGTTATCTTGTCTAGTTTCCTGTCGTCTGCCGGGACCGTGCCTAGTGCAGTCACTGTCCCTGTCTCCAGTTGCGTCAGCCCTGCATCCCTTATCAGCACGCTTTTGATGCCAGCCTCTTTGAGATTTTTCTGAACATCCTTCAGTTCCTTGAGGTCAGCCACTTTCAGCACAACCTTTTTCGCCCCCTGCTCCTCCCATTTCTCCACAGTAGGCTTGTCAGCGAGCCTGTAGGCTTCCACGGCAGCGTGCGCCGCATGCGTGGCTAGCTTGCCCTTTCCCCATTCCAGATCCTTCCTTACAATTATCACCTGTTTCATAACCCTACCTCGTGCATAAGTACAGACACATACGGGCTGGCTACATACCCGGCATATGCTATCAGCAGTATCTTGGCGGTCTTGCCTATAAACG
>SCSR01000116.1 GCA_004297575.1 archaeon | reverse complement strand
ATTCAAAGCTGGACTACCTGTCTAAATTGGCGGAAACTTTCGATGTAAGGCTTGTCGACGATGCTTCTACAGATGGTAGCTGGAAGAAGATTTGCGAATATATGGAAACACATCATCCAAAATTTCGTGCTTCAAGAATGATTACAAACGGGCAGAAAGTGGGCGCGATAATATCAGCTGTAGAGGAAAGTACTAGAAAGTATGTCCTTTTAACAGACTTTGATTCAACAATTTCAACACCTGAGGGTATAGGATATGCTCTAAAACGGTTTGAAAGAAATTCAAATCTAGCAGGTATAGCTTTGAAGGTCGTACCTGATGGAAAATCGATTTTGGCTGGATTGCAGGATATAGAGTATTTGACAACCCATGTTTATGGCGGATATACTGGAAAGCAGAAAAAAGTGTGGTGTGTGCCTGGCGCTGGCGGTATATGGAGAAAAGACGTATTGAAAGAAGTTCTCCAAGAACACAGTGGAAGGCACAATGGTGATGATTTGGAAACTACTGCCATAGCCATGCGCAAAGGTTATGATATAGGGTACGACCCTTCAATTGTTGTTAAGACGATTGTACCGGAATCGATATCAAGCTTACATAAGCAAAGGAAGAGGCATGAACTTGGTTGGCTTGAGACTGTTAGCAAAGAAAAAGGTTTCTATTACAAACAGGCTAGAAATCTTAAAAATAGGCTGGGTCACGTGACCCTGTTACAAACATACTATTGGGCAACCCTGCCTTTAGGAATAGCATCAATGGCACAATTTCCAAACAATCCTCAAGCGTTTGCAAGCTACTATTTGACGGATTTAGCCATAACAGGACTGATGAGCTACTTGAAAAGGGACGATTTAAAAAGCAAGAAAGAATTAGCACTCGTGCCGCTTATGCCTATCTACAGGCCTATTGTATCATTGCCTGCGAAGGTTGCTGCTGTATATGAATTCTTCAAATCTAATGTTCACATTCCAGATATCCGTCCGAGAGCATCACCCAACTATATACATGTGGGAGCTAAATTACCTGAGAGCAAGGTTGTTTAATTTCAAAACTTATTAATACACGCACAAAAATGATGTTTATGTCCGGCGAAGTTGACTTGAGTAAGTATGGAATTGATAGCGAAGAAGAGCTTATGGTTGCATTGCGTAGTGTCGGATGCAAATATACAGAAGACAATTTTATGTACCATGGGGATGAAATTGAGAGACCCTCAAGTAGCGAGACGGCGTATTTGGAACAGCAAACAGCCGCCCCAAGACGTATGATGCATGGTTCGAACGGCGGTAGATTAGTAAAACGAGGAACTGTTAGTCGGGAATTTATCCTACCCAATCTTCATAATGGTCTCAGAAACTACATGTAAAACTTATTTTGTTACTGAAATCCAATTTATTTCTATGAAAGTTGTCTTTCTTGTCGTTGATGGCATGCCTGATATCCCTGTAAAGGACAAAACACCGCTATCTTCTGCTGCAAAACCAAACCTAGACTGGCTTGCCAAAAACGGGACAGTCGGTGAGATGACGGTTTTACCGAACAAGATGTGGAACGAGCAGGCACATGCAAGCATCAGCCATACTGCGAACATCTCCCTTCTCGGCTACAATCCGGAGAAATTCCATTTGAAGCGCGGACCACTGGAAGCTGTCGGTGCGGATATACCCTACCAGGAAGGCCATCTGGCAGTGAGGTGCAATTTTGCTTCAGTCGATAAGGAGCTGACAGTCACAGACAGGCATGTCGGAAGGAATTACGATGGGTTGGATGAGATAACAAGATACATCAGCCAGCATGTGGACATTGGCGTTCCTTATACATTCATGAGAACCTACGAGCACCGCGCAGTCTTGATAATCAAGCATAACCTCAGCGATGCCATCACGTCTAACGACCCGTTCGCGGTAGGGCAAAAGATACGCAGGATTTCCGCTACCGATACGCAATCGCTGATGTCAGCCAAGCTGGTGCAGGATTTCGTAGACAAGGCAAGGGGAGTGATGGAATTCCACCCTGCAAATAAGAAAAGGATCAGCCACCACATTCCGCCAGCAAATTATCTTCTCGTCCGTGAAGCCGGGAACAGCCTCCAAGATCTGCTACCCCATTTTGCAAAGAGATGGAAAGTGAAGAACCCGGTATGCATAGCAAGCAACGGAGTGATAAAGGCTACATGCATGCTGGCAGGTTTCAATTCAGTGACAATTCCTGAAGGCGATTTCCAAAGCGATCTGGATTTCATTTTCGAGAACATTGAGGAATTGCAGGAAGAGTATGATTTCATTTACGCGCATGTGAAGAAGGTTGACGAGCCAGGACATGACGGGGATTTCCAGAAAAAGAAGAAGATGATTGAGATGCTTGACAAGAGGTTAGAAAGTTTCAGAAAGTTCGACGGCATTCTTGTCATCACATCCGATCATATCACATCTTCAGCCGAGAAGAAGCATATGCCTGGAGCCGTTCCATTATTGGTTTACGGCAAGGG
>SCSR01000115.1 GCA_004297575.1 archaeon | reverse complement strand
CCTGGTTGCCATGTTCCTGTTCAAGGGTCCGCTGGATTGGGATGCGTTGGTCTACATAATGAACGCCAAGAACATGGTGAATGGCTACGTGTACTATGAGGATTACAGGCCGCCGATGCTTCCCATTGTGTATTCGGTATTTTTCCTGGTTTCACAGAGCGAGCTTGTCCCAAGATTGTTATCGCTGTTGTTCTCAACAGCAACTGTTGGCGCGCTCTATCTACTGGTCAAGAAACTGTACAATAAAAAAATCGCACTTTATAGCACCGCTTTCTTCGCCTTTTCCGCAGGATTCCTTATCTGGTCGAACAGTTCATACACAGAGATACCCAGCTTGCTCATGACTGTTCTTTCCATACTCGCATACCTCCGTGGCGGAAAGTGGTATGCTGCATCAGGTGCCCTTGCTGCATCAGCGGCACTCATGAGATATACATCTGTATACATCATTGTCTCATTCCTGTTGTACGAGATTCTCATCCGAAAACTCAAGTTCATGAAAGGCTATGCGATATTCCTGCTAGCTTTCATTCTCTCATTCATGCCATTGCTCTACTACAATTGGCTGGCATTCCATAATCCGGTATATCCGCTGCTGGAGAATTTCAGGCTTGCTGCCGGGGCATCGACCGCGCTCTACGAGTATGCAAACATATTCGCTGCGCTTAATCCCGTCGTGATTCTAGCCTCAGTCATGTATGTGTTGAGAAGGAAGCTGGGTAAACCAGACAAGGCCATGCTGATCCTGTTCCTGCCTATACTGTTGTTCTACATGCTGGTCTCTCATAGGGAACTGAGGTATTTCTTGGCGTCATTTCCGTTGCTGACTACATTCGCTGCCAGTTATCTCATCAGGAACAAACGTATTCTTCAATTGTTGCTTGTAAGCGGCGTGCTCATGATTATCTATGCGTTTGGAATCACACAACTTGTAAACCAGTACAATGATTTAGTCAAGCAGGCTAGCTTGGATGCTAAAAATTTGAACGGGACAATATACTCTAATTTCTGGCCGTACATCGCCTACTATTCGCAGAAGGATGTGGGGACATTCCCGTGGCCTCCTGAACGATTGCTGCAGAACATAGAAGCAGGCAAGGTGCAGTATTTCGTGATACAGGATTATCCGGGCAAAGAGCCGTGCTATATCGATGCTAGCGTTCTGGACATTCTGCCTTTCCTCAACAGGCTGTCATCAAGCGGGATTGCCTACGCTGGAATCAAAGTTGCTATATACGAAGTAAATCGTGCAAAATTCAATGCTTCAGACACCAGTCAATACCTTTCCGTCCTGAGATGCTGATTATCGTGTAATTTCTATTGTCTTGTAGACTTCCAACAGTTCAGGCTTTTTGGCAAAATGTTCTCTAATTGGTTTGAGGACCTTCGATAGTTCTTCAGTAGTAGTTTTCTTCAGGTCAAGCGGATGTATCGCACCTTTTGCATAAGCGCTTTCCAATTCATCATACGAGTTGAATTCCACCCTGCCTCCAAACTTTTGCGGTCTATCAATAATCAATGTGTCTATCTCTCTGAAAACGATATACTTCAGAATCTCCAGCACCGGATTCAGTTCAACCTGCTTCTCAGGACACCACGCCTTGTTCAGCTTTTCCTTGATTTCCTTGTCAGTGTCGTGTATGAAAATAGCAGTCCATGGCTTGGACTTGCTCATCTTTGCTGCAATTGTCTTTTCAAGCTTGTCTGCTGCCTGAGGAGGTTCAGATAACCCCGCAAGCAGATGATGATGCAATGCAACCGGCTTTTCCCATTTCAGTTTCGGATAAACCTCGCGGGCAAGCACATGAATCTTCCTCTGGTC
>SCSR01000114.1 GCA_004297575.1 archaeon | reverse complement strand
GAAGGGCAAGGACAATGGGCAACAGATTTTTCGGGTAAGGGAAATAACGGTACACTTGGAAATACTTCCGCTAGCGAAGCTACTTACGATCCTATATGGATTAGTAATTCTTCTTGTAAGTATGGCAGTTGTCTGAATTTCAACGGGAGCCAATTTGTCAAGGCGGTTGATTCAGCAAGTTTGGATATAACTTCAAGTCTTACCGTATCAGCTTGGGTAAAAGCAAATTCGTTAGCTAATTATCTAAGAGTCGTCGATAAAGATTGTGCCGAGAGTGGTTGTGGTGATTCTAACAGAGCTTATATCTTAGCTCTTGATGATGGGGGAACAAGTGCAAAAATGAGCTTCTTTATTAGCTCTTGGACTGCAGGTTCAAAAGTTATAGATTCTTCCACATTCCCGACCAACACATGGGTACATGTGACTGGTGTATTTGACGATAATGCTAACGAATTAAGATTGTATAGGGATGGGAATTTAATTGCAACAACAACTGGCGTAACTGCAACACCCCCAAACACAGCAGAACCTTTGAAGATTGGAGCTTACAACAATTCAGGAGCTATGACTAATTTTTGGAATGGCACAATAGATGATGTAAAAGTTTGGTCTCGCGCACTGTCTGCAGAGGAAATAAAATCAGAATATCAGAACACGAAGCGCGGAATGCCCGACTGGACCGACCCAAGGTTCAAGCAGGAATTCAAGTGGATGCAGGCGTTCAATGCAACGAATTCAACCCCGCAAATAAACTTTACCTATCTGATGACATCACATGATCCCTTTGTTAGAGTTTTTGTAGACAGCAAACCAGGGTTCGCATACAACATCGGTGGACAGGCTTTCGGTTACAAAAGACCCATAACAATAAGCGGTTCTAGCTCAGCTTTGACAAACTATCAGGTAAATATTACAATAGATACATCCTCACTGGTATCTGCAGGCAAGATGCGCAGTGATTGCGGGGATATAAGATTTTACGATAGTGATGGTGTAACCTCGTTGAATCACTGGCTTGAAGGCGGATGTAACGCAAGCAACACTTCATTCTGGGTCAATATCTCGTCCATACCTACTGCCGGTAAGACAATCTATGTCTATTACGGCAATCCTTCTGTGGCTTCAGCCAGCAATGGAAATAATACATTCCTCTTCTTTGATGATTTTCCTGGCACGACCTTGGATACAAACAAGTGGAATGCTGTACATACAACTGATGCATGCACCGCTTCATCAATCCATGATAGCCTATTGGATTTCAATATCGGTTCGACATGCGATTGGACCGGGGGTTCTGTGGTGTCGAAAACAGTTGTTGGGTCGTCTGCGTTGAACTATTCGGTCACTTCAAAGGTCAAGCAGACAGACCTTTACTCATCAGCTGTAGGAGCGTATGTTGGATTCACGAATGCCACGACTTATGATGACACATATTATGGATATCCGTCAAATATGCTTTCGGCTAACTTGCATGATTATACATCCCTTGGTAGATATCTCGGATTGTATTTCAATACGTATAACACTTTCACGTGGGGCACGACATCTATCACAATAAGGAATCTCTGGTTTAGGGACACGCTCTTTTACAGCCCTACTACTTACATCAAAGGCACGTTCGAGCAACTTGAAAGCCCGTTCGTAAGACAAACTGTCGAGAATACCAGTACTAGAGGAGCCGTCCCATTATATGTTGTTATTGGTCAAGGTGATTATATAACTGCTGAACACACTTATTTCGATTATGTTTTTGCCAGGAATGTCAGTACACCAGAACCGATAGCAAGCGTTGGGGCAGAATTTGGAAACAACATCACGATTCCAGTGAGCTTGGGAACAGAAAAGGCGTACAATTCCCTATGGGAGGGTACAGCAGGTACTGGAGCCACGTGCAATGATGCGTACATAGAAAGAACCCCAGTTGGTGCAAATAACATTTGGATTTTCAATAACACAGGACTCATACGGCAAACAACTAGCGATGGTACTTGGAGTACACTTACAGATAGTTGCAGAGGTCTAGGCAGGAGCAACCTCGCATTCAATAACAAAGTATCATCGGATAGTGTTTTGTGGTCTTCGACCAATTGGCAAGCTGGCATAGGTAAGCATAACAATTTCGAAGTGAGATGGGAAAATACATCGGCTCCTGCAACTGCTTATGGAAAGCTCCAATATTTCTATAGAGTAAACTCCACTTCCAATAATAATTTCTTTTTCAGTTTAGGATATACAGGTGCAACCGATACTTCATCATGGGCTGATGCAAGCAAAAATCAAGCAAATGCACAATTAGGATTCAGCAATGAAACTATCGAGCAGGTCGCAAACAGTACGCTTACATACTATGATATGCAGGACAGCAAGCTGGTAGGCTGGTGGAAATTCAACGATGGTAGCACGACTGCTGCTGATTCTTCCGGTTTCGGCAACACTGGCACGCTCAATGCAAATGTCACATGGTTCACGAACAGCAGCTGTAAAATCGGTTTTGGGTATTGTTTAAACTTCAATGATAGCTTGAATTATGTTGACATAAATGATTCAGGAAGTTTAAGAGTTTCTAGTTTGACTATCGGTGCTTGGGTAAAAGCGTTATCGTCTAATCAGATTATTGCCACGAAAAGGTATAGTTGGGGAAGTAATCCATGGAATTCCTACATACTTGATGTTTCATCCACAAACTATTATCGATTCTGTTTATCGACAGGCGTATCCGGATCTCAGACATGCATTAGCTCTACGACATCAGCTACATCTGATTGGAAACAAATAACTGGAACATATGATGGCATGACTATGAAGATATTCGTCAACGGCGTACAAGAGAATTCTGCTTCTTTCTCGGGTCCGATTGGATATTCGAGTGAAGTTCTGCGCATAGGGTCCGATAATACTGGTTCATGGAGTTTCAACGGCCTGATAGACAATGTCAAAATCTACTCCCGTGTCCTCTCGTCAGACGAAATCAAGGCAGATTATCAATCAACATCTGACAATTATCCAAGCTGGAGCAAGACGGACGATGCAAACACAGGCAATGTAAACATCACACACACCGTGCCGAGTAGTTGGAACTACGACGGCGGTGCAGTCGGCATCTGGCGTCTCGACGAGGGAAGCGGGAGCAATGTCACCGACAGCAGCAACGGCAGGAACGGATATATCAACAGCAGTACTTGGGTCAGCGGGAGCAACTGCAAGTACGGCAGCTGTGTGAATTTTACCGGCAATAATTATGCTTTGCTCGGTACAGATGTATGGGATGATAGTACTTTCCAAAGCGGTGGCAGC
>SCSR01000113.1 GCA_004297575.1 archaeon | reverse complement strand
GAGAAGATCAAGGTTCCGCAGAAGGAGTTGAGTGCGCAGGTGTTGAACATCTTGAATGACATGCAGAAGAATCTTTTTGACAAGGCGAGCAAGTTTTTGAAAGCAAGCATTACTGTGGTGAAGAGTTACGAAGAATTCAAGAAAACCATCAAGGACAAAGGCGGATTTGTGAAAGCATCGTGGTGCGGCAATGCCAAGTGCGAGTCTAAAATTAAGGAAGAGACCGGTGCGACCATACGCGTCATCCCGTTCGAGAAGGAAAAGGCTGGCAAATGCGTCTACTGCGGTAAGGCTGGAAAACAAGTTGTGTACTTTGCAAAGGCTTACTAGATTTTTCTAACAATTTATAAAATTCATTGAGAAAATCATCGATATCTTGTTGATATTTTGAAAAACCTCTATATGCAGTCTCGATTGAACAGTATCTTTCTGAATTTTTGCTCACGTGTTCTTCGAAGAGTGCTAATTGGAAAGAGCTATAATTTACTGTCGTATCTAAATGTGGCATCGCACCTAAACTCATGATATTTGCCCAAAACCTTGGCTTGTAAAAGCTTACCGGAGATATCATGACATCTCCCCAGTCATTGTCAGTTATGTCATCTCTTTTTTTGTGTGCTATTATGCGCCTGCCGATGGTTCTGCCCGATTCCACAACAGGATCTGCATCGATTTCGTACATTTTTAGAGACGACCTCATAGCTTGTTCAATCGTATAAGCGAGTTCTTCTCCGCCAACTTTAAATGGCAGTTTTATCTCAACCATCAATATTATATAGGGATTTTCGGGATTTATCTATGTCCGGAAATCAGGTTGCGTATTTCGCTAGGGCTTACTGAAGCATTCTAGATTGCTCTTTGAGGAAACGCCGTCTCATTCTCTCGTCAAATGCCAGTATGTGTTCCCCATCATCCAACAGGTATCTTTTCCAATGCGGAAGCATCCAATTCTCAATCGCCCTGATGGCATTATCGTTTTCCGAATGCCCAACAAGCGGCGGATAAGCCCCGCCATTCATTCTGACGCGCAATTCGTTGTCCGTAGCCAGCTCGATCAGAGCATGCGGCACTTTCTTATTCTCAACAATCCCGACCTTTGCATCATTCTGGCTCAATATGCCATGATACACCTCATGGTACATGTAGACAGTCACATACGAGCCGTTTCCAGGCCAGCTTTGAGGAGGCCTAGTTCCCCAGCATATTCTTCCTTTTCCAGCATAACGGCCATTCGACAAAGAAGGATGCGTGATGTAGACGGTGAATTCCCTGTTCCTGATATCCAGCTTTGTTATTTGCTTCATCAGCCTGGAGCCATCGTTATAATTGGACAACCATTCGGATTCCACCTCCGCCTTGAAATCCTGCGTCTCGTGCAAAACATTTCGGAATTCCTTTGTCGGCACAAGTTCCCTTGACAGGTGCTGTATGTCTATCGGGAGCTTTTCAAACGGCAAGCCCAGGATATCCTCGGCCCTGAAGTACAGGCACTTGGAAGGCACGCGTGAAATCGGGCGCTTGGCTTTTGTTTGCAACATCCTCACTGCTTCGTTCCCTGCATACGGACGCGCGAACTCGTAATAGAGGGTATGTGCCAGCAGATAATTCTCATCCACCGTAAAGTTCAGCTTTACCATGATAAATTCAACAATCGCTAAGGATTTAAATGCTTTTCATATTATCTAATTACCATGGAAGGACCGAATAAAATGGACGTGTTGCTCTACAATCGAGCCAATGAGAACATGATACTGACGTCTAGCCAGAAGGACGGTTATATTTTTCTTACAAACCAAACGGCTGGTTTTCGCGACATCCATTCTATGCTATCCAGCAAACCGACAAGGAATGTAACGTTCATATCGAACATTTTAAAACTGACTGGAGAAAGTGTGAAATCTAATACAATAGATATGGGCTCGATTTTCGGCCAGCCAGATCTATCAAGATTGGAATTCCGTAACGGCGAAAGAATGGATGATGCTGGTGTTACAGACAGCATCGTCTACACTTTGCTCAGTGATGGTGATATTTTTGCCAGCAGCCGTTCACTCTATACCGAAAAAGAATTGATAAAAATAGACAAGGACTTTCCCCGACTGATTGGTTTGATGAAACAAAAAAGGCTTGCGGAAATGTCAATCCAGCAACAGCATGAGCTTCCCCCGAGCATAGACACAGGAGAGTATAAGCAGTATGTTCTGTCTCATGCAGCAGAGGCGAGAGGAACAGCCACGCTATCATTCGGACAAATTGGAATTTCAACCAATGCCGTGATTTACAGCCACGGAAAACATAATGTAGCATTGATGTTTCCTACGGATAGCATGTTGGAACATGACTTCATATTGTCTCATCCCAACATGTTCTCGCCCGAGTACATACAGGAAGTAAAAAATAAGAGCGATGTTGCATACGAGAGAATTTCCATCGCCAGCAAGCTCCTTAAAAGAAACGGCTTCAGAATAGATTCTGTGTATCTTGAGGGAAAAACCAAGCCGACAAAATCCCCATCCGAAATAGGTGCGGTTGATATATACCAGCCATCAGGTTCTGTCGTAAGAATGTCTGGGAAAAACAAGGGATATACCTTTAGGGCTTCGCCAGGAGTTGGAATCGGGCTTTCACTCTGCGACTCGGACACGATATGGCTTCAGGTCGCGCCTAATGGCAAAAATCATCCGGGCATGTACAGTTGAGCCGTTAACGTGCTTAAATAATTAACCACATTAGTTCTGATTATGACGACTGTAAGACCTGCGCTGGTTGATGCGTACATTAATTCGCTCAGACGATATCATATGTCAACAAAGAATGAAATAAAAATACCGAATCCAGATGCTGCAAAAGAGGCGCTCTCGAAGCTAGTCACCGTGCCGTCGAATGAAGCCATAAGAGAATATGAAAGACATGGTTTGTGCCGCATGCATTATGGGAATATAGAAGACGGTCCCCCGTCGCTTATCGACATAGAACCTTTGCGTACTGCACGAAGTCCAACATATGCATGGTTGAGAGGGTCACCTGAAAAATTCACTGTGTTCCTATCTACCGGTCAGCAGCAAGGCAGAGATTGTATGGGGACATCCATCTTCGATGACGCTGAAGGCGTATTCGTTATATGCAGCAGTACTTTGATGTACATAGGAACAGGCGATTATTACACTGGTTACGATGGTCTCCAGCCAAGAAACCCAGTCTTCCATCTTTGCGACTAGTGTGGTTTGAAAAACTCGTCAATCTCATTGTCGTATCCGTATATCGTCATGCCGTTTATCTCGTTTTCATTCTTCCCTTCGAACATCACTTTGATACGGCCTTTTCTGTAGGCATTGACTACAGCCGGATTTTATTATCCATACATCAGAACTTTTTATCTTTTCTCTTATCCTTCCAAACGTAGAACTAGATCTCGTCCTCTGCCCAGTTACGCTTGGAATATACCATGCTTGTATTTTTCCTTGGTTACAGAATGGACAGTTCAATTCGACTGGTTCACCGCGCATGTAAAGAATTTATTTCAAATATATTAAAAGACAACCCAATTATCCCATAAAGACTTTGCCTTTATCTGACCGTGCAGAAACTTTATTTATGATAAGATCTACTAAACGTTCTTTATTTTTCCACTTAATAGCTAATTTTGAAGAATCAAAGCTGTTTTTACGTATAATATTTTTTATATCTTCTATGTCAAGTTTTTCAATTTCATTACGTAGAGACAATTCTCCACCATTGGCGTATATCTGAAAAATGTCTATATAGACTTCTTTTTTTTCATTTTTATCATTAAATATTAAACTCGGATTTTTTTCTACTTCTTCTGCTAATTTTCTTAAAGCTTTAGCAATTAATCTGGATCTGTCATCAGACATATCTCAAAAACTCCTCTGTAAGATTCTTATAATTGTCATAAGACCTTCCATAACCATATTTCTGTTTTAATGTATTTACAACTGAACTGATATCAACAGATTCTGCCGTTCTTACGCTAAGCGGTATAATTGTTTCAAAAATTCTAGGATATACACCAGAGCTAGCTTTTACCTTTAGATCTTGTATTGTGGAATCATGCAATCTACTCTGTGCCCTATACATAGATAAAATAATTCCTAGCGGATCAATATCTATCTTTGATTCCTGTTTAAACATTTTTATCCTATCAAGGATTTGGGGAATTCCATAAGTTGAGAGTATATCAGGAATACATGGAATCAAATAATAATCCGATATGATTATACCGTTTAAAGTTATTATACCGAGATTTGGTGGACAGTCTATAAGAACAAAATCATATCTATCTAAAATATCTGTTGTGGCTTCTTTCAGAATTGTTACAGATCGGAAGAGC
>SCSR01000112.1 GCA_004297575.1 archaeon | reverse complement strand
GCGAGAAAGACAATGGGAATAAAGAGCAGGTGCCTGCATCTCATATTTTCACTTTTAGAAATTTCTTCACGATGTCCTCAACCGCAGCAGAAACGTCAGCGAAACCGTTCTGGTTCTTATAATCCTCTACAGCCTGCCACACCTTCGTGTCCAATGATACTGAACGGCCCGCTCTCATATGACCATACTCTACGAAATAATACAATACATCATTGGCATGGGGAGCTTAAATATTACACGTATTACACGGTTAACATTGATTACGTTCTCCACCGCCTAATCTTTAGGGTGAATTATGCAGATTCTACCAGAAGTGAAGAAACTCGTCAGATGGCATGATGCCCTGGTGGTCTTTGTTACAAAACAGGCGCGATCTGTGGGATGGAATCACAGGACAATGGTGAAGGTTTCTGTCTCTGCGGACGGCAACCGGATTGTCATAGAGAAGGCGTTGCAGTTATGATTGCAGATAACTTAGTTCACGCCTGTCCTTTGGCACGCCTAACTTTATTGTTCAGTAGTTGTGGACCCGGTGAGATTTGAACTCACGACCTTTCGATTATCAGTCGAACGCTCCAGCCAGGCTAAGCTTCCCGGATGCGTTTTGTGCACCATACGGGTCCAACCTAGCTTCGAGCCCATTTAACAGCTTTAGTTAATTTCACTTTTTTATCTTTAATATTAAAGCTTATAGACTTGGAATAATTCACAATAGATCTTTTATCTCTAATCAGTATTCTCCACCCTTCAATGGTTCTGCCATCTCTAGGTCTGATATATTTGTTATACCTGTGAATTCTATAAGAGGTTATACCAAATCTGTTCAGAAGCTGCCGTATGGTTTCTAAATATTCTATACAATCTTCACAAACAGACTTTTCTTTATGCATTGAAAACTTTATTTCCCACCGTTTGTTCTGCCTATCGTAATTTATGCCTCCATCACAATCAAATAAAACCCGCAAAAACCGCTTTACAATTCTATCGTCAGAATTCTTTATCCAAGTTGGAAAATCAAACTTCTTATCAACCTTGCTTCCATAAGGTGCTCCATAGTTAAGTAGAGCCTTGGTCAGTACACTGCAACATACTATGCAACCTGTACTGCTACCATTCTTTCTTTGTCCCCATTTCCTTATTTTGGGTTCGACGTCCACCAATTTCTTAACACTATCTCTGAACCAAACCAATTGCTCCATATCCTTTGAGAAGAAGCCGATGTATCCATATTTCACCTTACCATTAAACGTTCTGACTTGAATATGTCCATCAGTGGTTATAGCGGCAACCAATTCTGCAACAATAGGAAGCTTCGATTTTGGTATAACATCTGGGTCCATGAACATAATTAGTTTCCCTTAATAAAAATGTGATTGTGAGTTAAACAATACGGCTTATAAATTTCTGGGCTGTACTATATTTCAGAGAAAGGGCCGGTAGATCAACGGTAGATCGCTGCCTTCGCATGCAATGCAGGAATAGGCAGAGGCTCCGGGTTCAAATCCCGGCCGGTCCACACGCCCAAATAAGCTTTCTATACAATATAATATATATGATAATCGCAGCGACAAGCGATATCCTCTCTCCGCGTTACTATGGTGAGTTCATTTCGGCGCTTGATAGATTACAGGTCAGGCCGGACATATTCCTGATAGCAGGCGACATGGTTTACCGTGCGGACGTCGCAGAGTTTGAAAAGGTGAGCAATGCTCTTTTTGGAAAGATACAGTGCCCCATCGTAGCATGCTTCGGCAACAATGAGTTTCAGGAAATTCGCGAGGACGTCAAGCAAAAGTACAAGAGTATCCGATTTCTGGACGACCAGAGCATCGTTATTGATGTGGGCAGGGAATCCATAGGCGTCTTTGGTTCCACAGGCGCGCTCGACACCCCGACATCATGGCAGAAACAGAACGTGCCGAACATAGAGAACATTTTCAAGATGAGGTATGACATGGCAGACAAGCATCTGCATCGCATGCACGCGACATTCCGCATACTCATGACACACTATGCGCCGACACACAAGACGCTTGAGGGGGAGAACCCGAGATTCGTCTCAAACCTTGGAGCGAAATACTGGGAGAACCTCATCGTGTCGATCAAGCCCAACCTTGTCCTGCATGGCCATAACCACCATGGTCTGAAGATGGCATGGGTCGATACCGTTCCTGTGATGAATGTCGCATTGCCGTTGAACAAAGAGATTGTTGTCATTGACACGCAGAAGATCAAGCCTGGTCTGGCTCAGTTCGTCTAGTCCCCCACTTTTTCTTTCAATCTCTTGACTTCGCTGCTTAATCTTATCATGGCTGTCCTGAGATCGTCAAGCTGAGTCTGGAGTCGCATGATATACTTGTCATTGTTTAGCTCATCGTCAATCTCTGATAACTTGACAGATTCCGTAGCAGTAACCTTGTTGACATTTTTTTCCAAACGGTTCTCCAACGCAGCTACCCTCAGCTTGAGCTTGCAGGGAGCCTGATGCTTGCACTGACCGGAATCGCGTTTATCGAGAAAAAATTAAAAGTCAGAACGAAATTGGATATGAACGCCATGTTCCTGTATGGCACTGCTCTCATTTTCATAGCAGGCATTGTAGAATATGGTTTGCTGAAAATATTCGGATAATTAAAAATATTCGGATAATTAATATAGCCTCGACCCGTGCTCCAGATTTCATAACTAGACTGTGTCTAAAACTCGTCTGGGGTTTTATGGGCAAGGCATGTAAAGATTATACTCACATGCTTATCTAGGTTTAAGGATATCAAAAGCAACGAAACTGCCGAATGCTATGATCGCAGCTGCATACATTATCAGCCTATATCCACCAAATGGAATTAATGCGAGTGCTATTAGCGGACCTACCAGATTGGATAGATTATCGAAAGAATTGAATAATCCTACACCAGTTGCTTTTTCCTTCGTCCTGTCAGTTATCCACCTTATTGAGCCCACATACAGAAAAGACCAAGATATTCCAAGAAGTATTTGGGTCGGAAGGATTTGCCAGAACTCCGTGGCTATGCCGTAGATGAAAAATGTGACTGCTGAAAGCAATGTTCCCAATGTCATGAGCGTGCTTACCTTCATTTTGTCTGTAAGCGTATGCATGATAACGAACTGTGACATGGCATTTATTGCACTCGTCACCCCGATCAAGAACAAGTTGTCTGTAAATTGCAAAAGGTAGAGACCCCAGAAGACCCATACTGCATATGATGCTGAACGGCGTATGAAAAAGGGAATGTAAACAGCAAGATTCTGCTTTAAAATATGGTGCGGTAACAATGGCACTTTAATCGGTTCGAATCTAACCCTCGATAGCCTTAATGACAACATAAATGCAATAAAAACGAAAACGGCGCTTAGAACAAAGACTGAAATTATATCAAGATAAAATGCAACTAACCCTGCTACCAATATGTTCATAGCTCCTCCTAAAGAGTCGAATGAAGAGAACTTGCCAAGCTTATGGCCTATATCATGGGCATAAGCCATTAACGCAGAAGAATAGATGCTTACTGACAAGCCACTTAAAAGCCTTACAATCAGGAAGCTTGTAAAATCTGTAGCATGAATGTAAAAAAGAAAAGATATTGATGAGAATAGCAAACCTATGATTATCAGAATTCTTCTCCCAATTATATCCGCAAACCTGCCGAAGATGTACATGGAAACAAAGATGACTAGTGAGTTTATAGCAGCTGTCAGTGCTATTCCGGTATCCGTTATGCCAATCAGTCTTGCGAAGATTGGCACATATGTCCAAACTCCCCAAGTGGCAAACGAAGCGAATAATCTTATAACATTCGCATTAGAAATTTTCATAAATTATTATTCCAAAGGACACAATAAATAGCATGCTAAGACAGATTTATAAATATAAACGAATAATTTTGTGTTAGGTGTAAGTGATGCAAGGTGAATGTCGGGTCAAGTTTTGAAGAAAAGCTGAATGATTTTATAAAAATGCACAATATACATGCCGAACATCTTCAATTCGATAAAGCAATCCACACAGTACAAGATACACTTCGCGTGACAGAAATTGATTTGAAGTATATTACTAAGAGCATGATTTTCAAGGATCGGCAGGGAAGGACTATAGTAGGCATGGTTCCTGCGGAATTCAGAGTAAGCATATCACAACTTTGCAGAGCCGTGGACGAGGATATAGAGTTATGCAGCCCGAAGGAAAGTTTGGAAAGAACCGGATACCCTGTCGGTGGAATGCCTTGTTTTGGATATGATGCGATTGTTGTGATTGATAACAAAGTTTTTGAGAACGAACATATTTACACAGGCGGCGGGTCGGAGTTCTCGCTGGTGAAAATAAGTACAGAAGAAGTGAGAAAAATCATCAATCCCATTATAGCTAAGATAAGAGGTAATAAATCGAATTAAAATTGTGAAGGCTATGGAAGCGAAATTGAAAGAAAAATGGGACATGTCGCTCGAGAAGGAGATTGCCAAGAAATGGGAGAAGGAAAAGATTTACGCTTTTGATGCCAAGTCCAAGAAAAAGATATTTGTCATCGACACTCCGCCACCATACC
>SCSR01000016.1 GCA_004297575.1 archaeon | reverse complement strand
AAACTTAGGGACATGGCTCCAAAGGCGCAGATACTGGCCCTTTCCGCAACAATCAAGAATGCCAAGGAGCTTGCGGACTGGCTGAATGCAGCACTGTTCATCAGCGATTTCAGACCCGTGAAACTTTACGAAGGAGTATCTACGGATTCAGAGATACGTTTTCATGGCAAAGAAGGGTATAAGATTGCAGACGGGGAGGACGAGGGACTGGCATTGCATACAATCGGACTGGGAAAGCAGGCGTTGTTTTTTGTAGCAACAAGAAGGTCAGCAGAAAGTTTGGCCGAGAGGATAAGCACACGTACAAAGTTACACATTGCCAAGAGCGACCAGCAGCAACTGAGCAAGCTTGCAGATGAGATAGAAAATGTTCTCGAGTCACCAACACACCAGTGCAAAAAATTAGCAAAATGCATAAGAGGCGGTGCGGCATTCCACCATGCAGGATTGTTGAGGAAACAAAAAAGCTTGATAGAGGAGAATTTCAGGAAAGGTGTTGTAAAGATAATCACATCGACGCCGACACTGGCGATGGGTGTGAATTTGCCAGCATGGAGGGTTGTCATCCGCGATGCTAAGCGATACTATCCTGGAGTAGGTTCGACATACATTCCAGTATTGGACTACAAGCAGATGGTTGGGAGGGCTGGAAGGCCGCAGTACGATTCGTTCGGCGAGTCTATACTCATGGCAAAATCAGAGGAAGATTCGTATGACTTGGAAGAGCGGTACATAAATGGTGAGACCGAGGACATTATATCTAAACTATCACTCGAGCCAATTCTAAGGACACACACACTTGCACTGGTAGCTAGCGGATTCTGCAAAACCAAGGAGTCATTGCTTGACTTTTTTTCAAAGACATTCTATGCATTCCATTACGGCGACATGACTGACATCAAAGACAAGATATCCTACACTATTGATATGCTGAGTGATTGGGGATTTATCACTGCACGGAATGGCAAGCTCTCGCCAACCCTAATCGGCAAGCGCGTGTCCGATCTTTACATAGATCCCCTTACTGCACGCAACTTCATATCAAGCCTTGACAAGGCATCCAAGAAACAGATAAGCGAGTTTGGTATCATCCAGACAATAAACAACGCGCTCGAAATGAAGCCATTGATTGGAGTCAAGTCGGGCGAGCAGGAAAGCGTACAATCACGCATAATATCCGATTACAATTCGATTCTGCAGGATATTCCGGAAGAATATGATTATGAGTTCGATGATTTTCTGAAATCGATAAAGATGACTATGCTTTTTGAGGAATGGATGGGTGAGTCTACTGACGAGCAATTGCTTGACAAATACAACATTGCACCAGGCGAGATGAGAGGGAAACTGCAGGTAGCGAACTGGCTGTTGTATTCTATACATGAATTGTCGATGCTCAAGCGTTACGAAGAAATCACAAAATACATACGCAAAGTCAGAGTGAGGATGATGTATGGAGTGAAGGAGGAGCTGTTGCCACTAGTGAAGTTGAAGGGTATAGGAAGGGTAAGAGCTCGAAAATTGTTCAATGCCGGTCTGCGGACAATCGAAAGCTTGAAAGAAGCTCAACTGTCAAGATTATCGGTCATAATTGGGTTATCGGTTGCACAATCGGTCAAGAATCAGCTGGAAGGCAAACAGCCTGAAGAACAAACTACCCTATCCAAGCCAGGAAAATAACTTGTATATCTTCTCATGATTTCTGTACACTAACCACCCGACTATGCTGCCTACAACAGCACCGCCAACAACATCGATGACAGTGTGGACACCAAGCATGAGCCTTGAGACTGCGACAAGTATCGCGAATGTCATAAATACGACTGAGAATCTCAAATCTTTCTTATACATCATCAATGCTACAGCTACAGCAAATGCTATGCTCGCGTGATCGCTGGGGAATGAATAACTTTGTGGACAACCATCCAGACCGATGCACATGCGCGGAACCTTGAATGCTAACTTTAACATAGATGTAACAATGTATGCCAATATACTGGCCGGCAATACACCGAAAACAAACCAACGAATGCCCTGCTGTGATTTCTTAGATGATAGAAAATACATAAGCAATGACAGGAAGACAATGCTTACACCGAACTCAAAGTTGCCGAATATCGATATGTATTGCCATATGTTTGACATTCAATCATCCCAATGTTTTGCAGTCTTTAGAAATAACTTGCATAACAAACCGATATAAGCATTATATCCACAGCTGCATGATTTATTGTGACCTTTCAGGAATGCCTGACGTATTCTCATGTCGTCGAACGATTCGACAAATGACAGCAGATCGCACATCTTATCAAACTCGCTGGCGCCTTCACGAAACATCTCAAGGTCAACACGAGTTATCTTGTCGTTGATTATATAATTCTTTGGTCGGTTGTCTACCAATGCCATGCCCTGCTTATGTAATCCGCCAGTGAATTTCCCTATCTTACCAGCTATGATCACGTCGTTCGTGCTTTCCAAATACTTGTCAGCACTAACACCATCCACGAAACTTTCAATAATGGACTTTTCCTCAAAAGAGTATTTCAATATTTTGGAAGCAGCCATCTTAATTTTCTTACGGGATGTGATCTCATTGTTTATCCTTGTCCTAACATTTATGAAATCTATCTGCGGCTGTAGTATAACAAGTGAAAGCACTGTTCTCATAAAGTCTAGAAACATGACAGGAATGGGACTGTTATAGACTTTGAGCAATCGCTTGCCGTCATTGGTCACATATGTCTTCCTGCTCAAGCTAGGGATTCTCTTCATGATGGGGTTGCCGAGATTTGAACTCGGGTTCCGCACGCCCGAGGCGCGGGTACTAGACCAAGCTATACTACAACCCCCTATTGACTATTTCTTTTACTTTATTCATACCATATCCGAATACTAATTTGGATGCAGGCACTGGCAAAAATGATAGTGTTTTTATTAGAATATTGGATTTTCTGAATTCTCCCGAGAACATTTTTTGTATTTCCTTTTCGTATTCTTTCACATTGTCTTTTGAGATGTATTTTGCTGCAAGTTCACCGCTTTTCATTGCGTGGTATATGCCTTCACCAGTCGCTGGGTTGACAAGACCGGCAGCCTCACCGACTTTGATTATGTTGCCATTCACAAGCTTTTCAATTCTTCCTGATAGGTTGATCGCTGCTCCGGAGATTTCGTTTGTTGCAAGGCGGTTTCTGTTCAAGAACCATTCAAGTGATTCTTTTGCAGATACTTTAAAACTGTTCGCTAATCCCCCAACACCTACATTTACAATACCATTACCCATAGGGAAAATCCAAAAATAGCCAAGCTTAACGAACTCTCTTCTGAAAACAAACTTCATCTTTTCAGTATTCATCTTAGCATAGCATCTCAATGCCACGCCCATCCTAGGCGATTTTTCATTCCCAGTCGCATCAATGGTCAAACCTTTCTGTTTTGACATATCGACTGTTTTGTTTATAATCTTCACTCCTTCGTCAGATACCATCTTTCTCATATGCCTGTTGAAGTCAGACCGATTAATCACATATCCTGCACATTTGTTGAAATTCAGTGAGAATTCTTTCCCCTCAAAATCTAATTCAGCAGAATCAATAGGAAAACTAGGAACGTCTTCCAAAAACTCTTTATATTCTCTCAATACCCTCCAACTCAATCCGCCACCACATGGTTTTTCCTTGATTGGCTCCCCTTCGTACAATGTGACATCA
>SCSR01000015.1 GCA_004297575.1 archaeon | reverse complement strand
CGACAAGGATGCCTTGGCAGCTATGATCTTCTGCTTGCTTTCCTTATCCTTCCTCGTCTGCTCGATAGAGTGCAAAACCACGAACGCTGTCTGGAGCTCCAGCCAGAAGAACGCCCTCTCCATGGCCTTGGCATCCCCGCCCAGGGCTACCTGCTTCCACCTCTGGTAGTTGTTATTGCATGTGGAAATCTGTGTCTCTATTGTCATTTTTGGTACACCGCTTGAATTTTAGCTGTTTTCAATACTTTCCGAATCTCGGGCGTATTCATGTATAATTGGTCAAGTAGGTTAGCTACACCTCTATTACCTGGTTTGCCGTCATATCTCATATATGTCACTTCTCCACAGTAGTAAAATACTATATATAAGCATTTCTATGGTAAAGGCTATATGTATGACTGGTAAGTGATAACTATATATGTTTTATAACCAATTTTCCGATTATGAGCATGCTTGAAGGAATCGGCCCGGAAATAAAGTCAAATATGATGCGTCATATCTTCAGCCTTGTAAAAGGATATGATTCCAAGTTTGGCTATAAAATAGAGACTGGGAAGACAGACTCCTTATACTGGCTCGTATCATTTTTGAATAGACCCGGATATGCTGTGGACCATAAGACCGGGGGAGGTGAGGAGCATTACAGACCTGCGTATGTTGCTATGTATAACCCCAAGAGCAACAGGTTTACAATGTACGCACTTTCAGTCAGATCAACAGGCAAGCCTTTGTGTGTAGAAGTCATGTCTGAAAAGGAGACAGAAAAAATGCTTAACAAAGCACTGAAGAAGATTGAAAATCCTGGTGTAGGTTCGACTCCTCTATTTGATTTGGCTCGAAAACCAGCAATTGGAATGTCAACATATCTTGCTGGGAAAATCTATACAGCTAACAGGAAACAAAAACCAAAAGACGGGCTGGTGGTAAGCACTGCAAAAAAGATATTCCAGGAAAACATGGCAACTTCAGCTATGAGATTGTATGTAGAATCCCGTGCAGGAAGAATACCTGTCTAAATCTCAAAAACCCTGTCATTGGCAACAGGCGCGACAGCCTCAAACCCTTTCTGTATCAGCTCTTCTGCAAATTCCTCTGTATGGTCACCGTGTATGCAGAAAATCTTCTTCGGGTTGACCTTCTCAACAAACCCGAACAGTTCCTTCCTGCCGGCATGTGCAGAGAAATCCAATCTCTTCACATTCATGTCGATATCAACATCCATTTCCTCAGTCACCAGCCTTCCTGTCTCCATCAATATCCTTCCTGGCGTGTTCTCAGTCTGGAAACCTGTCAGTATCAGGCTAGCCCTGTAATTGTTATGCAAATGTCGCAGATAGTACATGATAGGGCCTCCGGAAAGCATGCCGCTTGTGGTCAGTATCACGCACGGCTGCGTTATCATCCTTTTCCTCATTTTGTCCGTAGTGACATAAGTTACTCTTTCCATCGCCTTTTCCATGCTCTGCGGGTCATTCAATAATTGCGGAAACTTGTCGATTATTGTCGTAGCTTTCTTTGCCATGCCATCCAAGTAAACAGGAAAATCAATGCCGTACTTGTTCAATATTAGCAGCATCTCCTGCAGCCTTCCAATCGCAAAACCGGAAATCAGGCACACGCCTTCCTTGGCAATCGTCTCGCGCACCATCCTCACCAGCTCCTGTTCCTGCG
>SCSR01000111.1 GCA_004297575.1 archaeon | reverse complement strand
ACCATATCAGCAAACCTGAATCTGCAGAATTACATAACAGACTTGTCGTTGACGACATATGATTTCAAAGTTTCTGCGGGGACTGACCTTGCAACCAAGGCTGCCCCCGACATAGAGAGCACTGGGCAACAGGTGAGATTCACTTCAAGATGCGCACGACAGAACCCCACAGTCACGCTTACGCCATCCAGCTACTCATTCATTGTCCCTTATGGCAAGACTTTATCAGACAGCAAGCAGTTCACGGTAAATGTGAAGAATAACGACGCTGAAGGATGCGGCACAAGCAGGTTCATAATCAACGTAGGTTCATCAAGCTCAATCACAGCGACACACAATCAGCCGGCTGGTGTATTGATTGTCCCTGGCACTACCGACAGCAATACGGCAATGACGGCAACAGGAAAGGATCTGCCGAAAGGGACGTGGGCTCCGACGATAACGTTCATAAATCAGAACGCATTGCAAGAGGAATCCAAGACATATTCAGATAGCGCTAATGCGAACTTTATTGTAAGCGATGGTGAGAAGCCATGCGAGCGCAAACCTCCCGAAGTCAGCATCTCAAACTCACAACCAGTTTTCCCAGGATTCTCGATAGAGTATACTGCGACAATCAGGAATATGGATGGCAGCAATTGCGACTCGAGCAATTTCAAGTTTGACAGCCTGCGCGGCATCCCGATAAGCTGGCAGTTCACAATGGATCAAAAAACAGTCGGCATAAACGCTGGCGGCAGTGGCACGTTAAAGTTCGGCATCACGTCATCCCCTGCCTCCGATCCCAGAGCATACTCGATGACAGTATGTTTTTCCAATATGCAGACTGGCAAGAGCAATTGCGAGACTGGTGTGCTGCATGGAGGAAGCTTCTATTACACAATAAAAAGCCTTACAGGGGCTGATACGCAAAAACCTACGATTACTGTATCATTGGATCCAGAAAACCCATATCCGAACGCCCCAGCTACTTTCAAGATAATGACCTCCGACAATGAGCAGATGAAATCCATCAAACTTTTCATAGGACCGAACCTTGAGAAGGAATGGTCTTTGAAGGATCCAGAAACGACCACAACCTACTCAAAGGCATTTTCGCAAGGAAAGTACGGATATTATGCAGTCGCAACAGACTATAAGGACAACCAAGCACGTTTTCCCGAGACTGGACTGCAGCAGATAGATGTGAAGGACAGGCCAGACCTGTCTATTAGCAGCATAACAGCCCCGATACCGAAGCCCGAGGAGACTGTGACTGTAACGCTCAAGGCAGCTAACACCGGCACTGTGGCTGCGAGCAATGTCAAAGTAAAGTTGGAGATAGCCGAACTTTCATTTTCTGAAGACAAGACGCTCAGCATCCCAGCTGCGAACTCCCAACCGGTTACTTTTGATGTCAAATTCTCCAGAGCCGGTGATTACACGCTCAAAGCCATCATCGATCCGGGAAATGCTGTCGAAGAAGCTAGCGAAAATAACAATGTGTTGACGCAGAAAGTTTCTGTCGGGAAAACTACCATTACATTATACAAAGGACAGAATATTGTCGGCTTCCTTCCATCGGCATCTGAAATGACCTCGTGCAGGATAAGCAGGTTTGCCTCTGGCAGCCAGGCCGGATGCATGTACCAAAGACCGCTCGTGTATTATGATGCTGGCAGCTCAGTCAACGGCGATTGTGGCTCAAAATACAAATCCTCTGATGCAGCACAGCCAGGGATAGGTTATTATATCCTCGTTTCAGAGGATTGTTCGATTACGCCGACCGCGCCTCTGTCAGTCACTGTAACTTTGTACCTAGGACAAAACATAATTAGCGCTCCTGTACAGGTTCCGTTGTCCCAAATAAGCAGCACCTGCGGAAGCAATAGCATCGGCAAATTCGCAAGCTCTTCCAAATCAGGCTGCACATATGACAAACCGTTTGTCTACTACGATGCTGGCGGGACGGCTACAGGGGATTGCAGTTCAAAATTCAAGTCAACAGATACAATGCAACCTTATCTCGGGTACTTTGTGTACTTCCTAGGCAAAAATGGCGACGGTAAGACAGCCTGCTCGTTGACTGTATCTTAAGGATTTGTTATTGTAGTCGTGGTTGTTGATGAGGGTGTTGTGGTGGTTGTAGTTGCTGTGGAACCGACAATCGGCAATATGGTCACAGTCTGCGTCGCATCGACATAATAATTATAGCTCAAGGTCAATCCCAAATCAATGTTCGAGGTTGTAGTTACAGAACTTGCATCAACGCTGCAGCTTATTATGGTCTTCGTGCCCCCACCTAATACTGTTTCAGTGCCACTGCATTTTACCTTGTCAGACCCTGCGTATGTCAGCTTGTCCAAGTCAGCACCAGTGCATGTATCAACCTTACACACCCTTCCCCCGCCGACGTTTGTTATCTCAAACTGTATCGGGACCTTGCTTGCTGGGGCTATCACGCTCGGAACTTTGACTGCAATGCTCAAAGGCCCTGATGTGAATGATTGGCTCACCACTCCGCCCTGCTGGCTTGTCTGCCTATAATAATCACCAGTCACGGCCTTCATCACACCATTGAACTTTGTAGTATAGTCGTACGTGACTCTTACGATGAACGGATAAGATACAACGACATCCTTTGTTGGTGCAGTGCCTGTCCAGACCGCAGTCGTCTCGCCGCCCTGCTGTCCGATGGTAGGATCGGCACCGATGAGACTTTCTTGCAGGTTAGTGTTAGTCGCTTTCAAAAACCAGCCTTCTAGACCAAAAACATTCGCTGTTACCTTAGTAGGCGTGGCCTGTCCCAAATTACTTATGCCAGCTGAAATAACAACACTGCCAGTACTATAAACTTGTGGAGGCGATGCGGTAAGGCTACTAACGACAACACCAGCACTTCCTGCAGAACCTGCTCCTCCGCCTGAAGGCTGTCCTACGCAACCTGCCAGTGCAACTACACCGAGAAGCATGAGCGCAAGATAATTGTTGGATAACTTCATCTGGACCTTATAATTATTTGTGAGTAAATTGATTTAAACCTATGCCGAGCATACTAAATTATGTCTTTTGACGACCTGATTTCCTATTTTACAGACCCAACCGCGATTCCGGTATATACATTGCCAAAAACCATGGCATATGCATTCGTCCTGATACTTGCGGCGCTTGGGATATACGAGATTTTGAAAAGATTGAATGTGAAAATAGACAGGAGGCTTGCGATTGCCATTGTCCCATATGTGATTTTTGGCAGCTCCGCTCGCGTGCTCAGGGATGCTGGGCTGACGGATTCCTACTGGCTGGTGACTCCTGGGATATATGTCTTCGTAGCTGCTGTAACTATAGCAACGCTTGGACTGTCACTGTTTATGCAGAAGAAATTCAAGTTCCCGTACTTCAAGCTGATGTTCGCAGTAGGGCTGGTTTTGGCATTCATTCCATTCATTTTCTTGAGATTGGCGAATACTGCTGGCGCGGCGTATGCATTGCTGCTCTACATGCCATGGGTGGCGATATTCTACTTTGTCAAATGGAAGCTGGAGAACAAGATTGTGGTGCTCACGCATATGTTTGACGCTACTGTGACGTACGTTGCCACCAGTTCCTACGGCTTGATCGAGCTTCACGTGCTTCCCACGTTCCTTCTTAGCATGCACCCTGCATCGTTCATCTTTGTCAAGCTTGTGGCGATTGTCGCATTCCTGCTGCTGATAGACAGGTATGCCAAGGACGAAAAGTTCGCGCTTTACCTGAAGATGATAGTCGCAATCCTAGGCGCTGCTACAGGAGCCAGGGACTTTATAGAGATGACAAGCTTAGGGTAGAGAATTTATCGTAAGTATGGTGTTAGTGAAATCCATCGCGCCGTTCTTGTCGAACGAGAATGTCATGGTGTTGTTCTCGCCGATTATCAGCGGGTTGCCCAATATGTCCCTCTTCAGGTCTATGTTCAATGCAGTAATCGGCACAGATCCGAAGTATGATATCTGGTCGTTCACCTTGATCTTAAGGCTGGGTATCGGAGGCTTGTAGCTCACCAGTGAAGATATCGTAAAATGATCAAAGTTCACCATCTCATTCGGATTTAGGTTGACATTCACTGTCTTTGATGTCGCGCCATTTGAATTCACAACCATCGACGCAGACCTGATGTTGTATGTGCTGGTTGACCAGAACGCCCATCCAGGCGATGTGGTGCTTATCCTTGCGACATTTGATGTGGACAAGTCAGAGACATTCAGCGGGATTGTCAACTGCCCTATGCTTGCATGCTGGTTGTACAGTTCCTTTCCGTTAAAGTTGACCACGAGGTCTCCTTGGTCGTTCGTGTCGCTTATCACAAGCTGTATGCGCGCATCAGATGCCTGTGAAACTTCCGTATCGTCCAGCATCCCGACCAGGCTCAACTTGTTCTCTGAAAACGCTCCCTTTGACACCTGCACATTGCTTTGCGAATCCAGCGTCTTGGCGTCTGATAAGAAGTTTATGGAAAAGTCTCCCAATGCAACTGACCTCTTGGCAAAGTTGATGCTTCCTGGATTCTGCACGTTTATTGTCAGATGCATGTTGGCGCTGCCGCCTGTGCTTGTCACTGTTATCGTGCCTGTATAACTGCCTACAGCTATCCCCGACGGGACGTTCACATATACCGTGACAAGCGTAGACTTGGGAACATTGAAGGAATTGTCACTGAACGATATCCAACTGCTTGCAAAGCCGGTCGCGCTCATCGTGACATTGGTAATCTTCGGCCCTGTGACATTGACCACAAAACTTGTCGATGACCCTGGCATTGCTGTGATGGATTTGGTAGTGGGCGATATTTTGGGCGCAAACTCGGAAGGCGTGGTCCAGACCACCATGAGCATCGCTATCAGTATGACACCGGCAAGCAGGACAAATGCAAACTCGTCAATCTTTCCCTGGCCTTTCATGTATACCTGAAAAAAGATTGTCTTTTATAAGAATTAACCTTTTCTTTGCGTGGCAAGGCTGGTGACGTAGCCTGCGATGATATTGAGCGTCTTCTTGGACTTGACATCAAGGAACTTTTTGACAGCCTGCTTGTTCTTGGAATAGTCCTTCGTAAACTCCTCGGTATGCTTGTCATAGACTTCCTTGCCGATTCTCTTGATGAAGGATGTTTTTATTCGTCCCATAGCATTATATGTAAACCGATACAAATAATAACTAGTGATTTGATGCCATTGAAAGCGCTCGGATACTTTTTGTCAGGTGCCATAGGCAGCATCCTCAGTGTGTTCTTGGGAAGCTATGTCGGTTCTCTGTTCTCTCTATTGCCATTATCCATACCATACTTGGTGGTCAATGCGATAATCGTAGGACTGTTCGTACTGATAGGTCACCTGATCATTCACAAAGTGTTGAGAATCGATTAAGGCGTAATCCTCTGTATGTGATAATAGGTCACGTCTGATTCTTTGTCTACGACTGCCCAGATGAACGTTGCACGGATGTTGTGCGCCAGCCTGACTGCGCGTGACATTTCTGGGAGAGAGAACGGCGACTCTTCTGCTACAGGCTGCACAAGCCACTTGGTATGCTCATGCACTGCCTTGGGACCCCTTCTCAATTTGACGCCGCGTTCGTACACGCGGAAAACTGTGCCGAACTTGAAACCTGTCTTGATGACATATCCCCTCTCGCGCAGGTCGCGGAAAACTATGTAAGACGTATGGAACGCGTTGACATTCTTCGTGCCAATGCTCATAAGATCATCGAATTCGACCTTCTTTTTCTTTCCATCCTCTTTTACAAAAACTTTGATTCTCGCTTTTTCCAGCAGGTATGCAGCTTCCAAAATGTCCAGCTCGACCCTGTCCGGCTCTTCCTCTGGCAACGGCTTGCCATATCCCGACTCGTCATACAATTCCAGCGCATCCTTGCCCCAGAACATCACTCTGTTCCCGAGCAGTTCGCCTTCCAAAACTTTTTCTGGCATAGTAATGATTAGAAATAATAGATTGATAAGCGTTAGTCCTTCTTTCTCTTCGGTTCTAATGCTATAGGACCCTGGTATCCGCAATTTTCACATGCATACAATTGCGTCATGGCCACATGCTGGTTGAGCCTGTGACCACATTTAGGACATTCTAATATAGTCTTATGGTAACCGAGAAGTGTTCTTGGCCCCAGTTGCAGGATATCTCTTATTTTCTTTCTTAAACCCATGCAGATAATCATGATTTCAAATCTTAAAAAGGGATGGGACAGGGGAGATTTGAACTCCCGACACACCGAAGAAGAGGTTTTTAAAACCTTCTCTTCAGGCGATATAGAGCCACTTTCGTGGTTGCTCTCCCGGACTGAGCTTACAGCAACTTTTAGTTGTTACTGTCCCGTCCGCAGTCCCGTAGATTTTAATTCTATTGAACTATTTAACTTCTTTTGCTTTTCTATTGTATGGAACCCTATATCATTAGAGAACCTGATAAGGGAGTCTAACTTTTTTATTCTTAACCTGACACCACGTGTTACTATGCCATCTTTCCTGACGTTCGTATTGGTTGATAAGAAGGGGTTAGTTGTCTCTATGCTAAAATGCTCTTTCAGATTATTTTTGATCTGTTTAAAGAATTCTATCTCGCTAGGAAGCAATTGTACAGATTTCCACATGCTAATCTCTACAAAGGAATTTCTGCCGTCTAGCGAGACGCATCCTTCACATGTGAACAAAGACCTCATAAAAGATCTAAAGTTTTCCTTATCCGCAACTACCCATTCTGGAATTGAGAACTCTTTCAGTACTTTAGCACCTGTCGGAGCGCCTGCGATATTCAGCACCCTAGCCAACAATTTGCAGTTTATACCCAAGTTAAAAGTTTTTCCAAAGCGGTTTGTTGTACATGGTCTCACCTTGCCGCTAACACCGAACATATCCTGCACTTCTTTATTGAATCTAGATAATTCTGACAAGTCTTTAGACGTGAAATCTATCCTCCACTTAGGCCATCCTTGGACATGCCCGTCGCCCATCAAATCTCCGACTATACCAGCCAATCTTGGAGATAGAACTACAGGAAACCAATCTCTATGCAAATCTATAGACTTTCTGCCAGCTTCTTCTGATCTGAATATTTTAACACATCACTTATTTCGATTGACATAGAATGACACTATGGTTAATGATGTAAATAGATGACGGTACCTTACTTCCGTTCAGAACCCCAGCCTGTATTTAATTCCTTCTTTGATTATAAAGATTAAAACGCCTGCCACCACCCTGATGCCGCGCTGTACCTTGCTCTTGTGCTTGTAGAAGACCTTGACCGGCACTTGCATTATCCTTAGCCTGCTGCGGACCGCGTCGCTGATCATCTTGTTCTCTATGATGTAACCGCCGTGCACGTTCCTTACCCTTTCGACCGCACGTCTGGTGAGAGCCATATATCCGCAGTTGGTATCAACGAGCCTTGTGCCGAAAAATACGTTGAATGTGGTCCTCCAGACAAAATTGCCCAGCCTATGCCTGAATGGCACACCGCTCCAGTTTCTCGAGCCGATGACAAAATCCGCTTCACCGCTCTTCAACGGTTCCACAAGCTTTAGCAGCTCATCCGGAAGGTATTGCATGTCAGAATCAATGAGCACGATGTATTTCGCACTTGCGTCATGGCTCAGAACATGGTTGAACCCTGTTTTTATCGCTTCCCCTTTGCCATGGTTCACCTGGTGATGGATGACTTTCACGCCTGCTTTTTTGGCAATCTCAAAAGTCCTGTCCTTCGACCCATCATCAATCACGACTATCTATACGCCGCGCACTTTTTTCAAGCGCCTGATGACCTCGCCTATGTTTTTTTCTTCGTTGT
>SCSR01000110.1 GCA_004297575.1 archaeon | reverse complement strand
CTTTTTTGAATAGGAATTCCCCCTCAATGTCTATAAACAATAGCTTTAAGTAGGTTACGGTATATAGATTTTTATAATTCACTCCAAAGTGATAAAAATGGCTAACCAAAAAATGACAAAAGCGAAGGTAAAGAAGGCGAATGTCTGCCCTGATTGCGGCAATACTAATTTTATCGAAGACCCTTCTCGTGGTGAGACTTATTGTTCCAAGTGCGGTTATGTGATGCAGGAATCGATTGTCGACACAGGACAGGAATGGAGGGCGTTCGATACTGAGCAGATGTCGCGCAGGGCAAGGGCTGGTGCTCCGTTGACGTTCACCAAGCACGACAAGGGATTGACGACAGAGATAGGCAAGGGTGTCGGTGAGCTGTACAAGGTTGCTCCGAAAAAGCGTGCCCAGTATTACAGGTTGACCAAGTGGCACAAGAGGCTTATCAAGAGCAAGGACAGGAACCTGTCATTCGCACTTTCTGAATTGCAGAGGATTGTTTCTTATATCAATCTGTCACGCCCGATACACGAGAGGATTGCGAAATACTATGAAGAGGCTGTCAACAAAGGATTGGTCCGTGGAAGATCGATTGAATCGGTTGTTGCTGCTTTGACATACGCAGTCTCGCGTGAGTTCGGCTCTCCAAGGACATTGGATGAGATTGCAGAGGCTTCAGGTGTGGAGAAGAGGGAGATTGGCAGGACATACCGTTACATTGCACGCGAGCTTAATATCAGAATTTTGCCGGCAGACCCGTCGACATTCATCCCGAGGTTCTGCAGCATGCTCGGTTTGTCTGACAGGGTCCAGGCCAAGTCTGCTGAGATTTTGAAAAAGGCTAAGAAATATGATGTCACTTCTGGAAAGGGTCCGACAGGCGTCGCGGCAGCTGCTATATACATTGCATGCGTGCTTGTGGGCGAGAAGAGGACGCAGAGGGAAGTCGCTGATATTTGTTCTATTACTGAGGTCACGATAAGGAACCGCTACAAGGAACTTGTCGAGAAGCTTGGCATTGAAGAGGAAGTAGAGAAGAAAGCCAAGGAAGAGTAAGCATGACAACCACAATTGACACGCTTGAAAAACAAGGATGGATTTATGTGGGTTGTGAACTAAATGGTCAGACAGGATATATAAAAGAGGCGATATCGCTAGACACAAGATACGTCAAAAATATAATGATTACGGATATTTCAGTTCTGCTCAATCAAGGAGAAGATGACGCTCGTGTTACAGAAGTAAAAGGTATACCTGCACATGCTGTATTTTATTTACCTTCAAAAGATGCACCTGTTATGCTCAATCGACCAACACGCCAGATAATTTTAGACTCTTGGATTCAATATACTATGAATCCTCGTCGTTGGGCTTAGATTTATTCCTAGAACGATAACTACTAATCATGCCTAAGAAAGTCCACCTTGGCGATAAAGGCGAAACTTCTTTGGTCGGAAAAACGGTAAACAAATGTTGCTGCAATACAGAATCTCTTGGAAATGTCGATGAATTGAACAGTTACTTGGGATTGATCCGTTCCTTAAATAAGAACAGTAATGTCGAGAATGCATTAAGAAAAGTTCAGAATGATTTGTTTGTGATTGGAACAGAACTTGCAAATTCGAAATCTAATGTCAAGATTCTTGAAACGGATGTGAAATTTTTGGAAAGTTTCATAGACGAGATAGAAAGCCAGCTAAGGCCGTTGAATAAATTCATCATTCCTACAGGAAGCCAAACCGCCTCGCTGCTTCATGTGGCAAGGACTATCTGCAGAAGAGCAGAAAGAAATGTTGTCGCCTTGTCTGAAAAAGAAAAAGTCAGTGAAACAATCTTGGCTTACTTGAACCGATTGTCTGATTTGCTTTTTGTCATGGCACGCCTGGCAAACAAAATAGAAAACATACCTGATGTAAAATGGAAAAGATGATTACTTCCACATCTTCTTTATCTTGTTCATCGATGCCTCCGCGTCCTTCCTGCTCGTGAACACTTCGAACGTCGCCGTCCTGTCATATTTTATTTTCTTCAGCATCTTCACAACCGCAGGATAGTTTATCTTGCCATTTCCTATCGGAATATGTTCATCAAATTCACCATGGTTGTCATGAACATGCAAGTGTACAATGCGCTTGTTAAAAGTTTTTATGAAACCGTTCACTGATTTCATGCCACCTTGCATAAATGCGTGGCCAATATCCAGATGCACCTTCGCCTGCGGCAGTCTTTTCATGACATAAGAATAATCTTTCAATTTCGCTATCTCCACTTCTTGTCCAGGATTTTCAACTATCACTTGTATGCCATAGTTGTCAGCATATTTTATAATCTCCCTCATGCTCAATACGAAATTATCCAGCGCCTGTGTCTTGTATTTCCCGTATCTCGGATCCATGTAGACAGAATGTGAATGGAAGTTCAGCAATCCAATATCCAAATCTCTTGCAATATCAATCTGCCTTTTCGCTTCTCTTATCCATGCCAGCCTCTCGCCCTCGTATAGGGAAGAGAAATCCATCCACCACGCAGTATGGCCGATAGGAGGGGCGTCAAACTGGCTTGTCAAATCGAGTATCGCCTTTTTCTTTGTTTTCAATATGTCGACATCGCCTTCAGGCCACTCGATCCCAATCTCTACATAGTCAAAATTATGGTTAAGAATCGACCTGATTTCTTCTGTCATTTCCACTATCGGATTTGTAAGGTTGCCAAACTTCATGTTACTTCTCTTGTTCTTTATCTTTCAAGACTCTTGCCAAGTCCCTGATGAGGTTCCTTACCTGCTCACGCATCTCGTAAACTTCCTTGTCCGGAATCTTTTCCAGCTGCTTCTGCGCAGCAGCGCTTTTCATGCTCTCAATCTTCTTCCAGACATCGGTGTAATAAGTGCCTACACGCTTGGAGTCGATGAAATCTTTCTTGAATGCGCTCTCGATGCTTGTTCCCAGCTTCGCCTCGATCTGCTTCTGCAATTCATTCAAATCGATATCCGCCTTGTTCTCATCCTGCAACTTGATGTTGTGGACAGTCTTCAACGCAGTTATCGCAGCCTTGACCATCACCTCATGTGTCCTCTCCAATATTTTCTCTTTCTTCCTCATCTCCAGCGCGCCTAGGATGTTGAACATCTTGTCCACGAACTTTTCTGCTTTCTGCAGCCATTCATCGACAAACGCTCCCTGCGCTTCCAGCATCTCCTTGTGCTCTATCTTTTTCCTTATCTCGATTATCTCATTGAGCCATTCCGCAAATTCCGGCTCCAGTATCCCAGGTTCCACTAAGTATCTCTTCACTTCGCTGTAAGCCTTGTTCGGCACAGGCGGCTCGATTCCCATGAACATCAGCACGGCTTGAGCAGTGTTGAGCATGGCATAATAGCAATCTTCAGCAAGCATCAGCAGTTTGACTGTCTTGGCACGCATGATCTTCTTGTCTGCGCCCTCCATGTAACTTTCTATCGCTTCACGCGTAGACGGAATACGTCCCATATCAAGCAACCTCTTGATCGGCGCAAAGAAACCTGCGTCATAAATCGGCATCCCTTCCTTGATGAAATTGTATATTATCGGGTGTGCAATCCTTGCATAGTCCCAGAATTCCGTGAGCGTGTAGGAAGGCTGGACCGAGATGTTCTTGGATATGTTCTGCGCAATCTTTTCCATCTCTGAATCAATCTGGTCATGCAGCTCCGGCGTTATCTCGAACGCAGTATCGTCGATTATTACAAAAATATCAATATCGCTCTTTGGCTTGAATTCCTCCCTTGCAACAGAGCCCATCATCACTATGGCCTTGACATACTTGCCGTACTTGTCCAGAATCTGTTTGGAGAACTCTTTTACCTCGTTGAGCCTTGTTTCCTTTGTATCAGGCATTGCAGGCTCGTCTGGTTTTCCGGCATCTTCAGGCATACTATACTTCTTCCAGTAGCTGAGTAATAAAGGTAACTGTTATCGCCCTTTGGTAAGCAGCGAATAAAATACCAGCGATACTGTGGATGACACTGTAGTGGATGCAACAAGTAGTACTGTGAACAGGAACCTCACATCAACCTTGTCTGTGATGCTGGTCAGAGGGACTAGGACGATTGTGAACACTAGAGAGAAAACTATCGCGACCGTGAGCACGAAGAACGGCATCAGGCGGAGATAATTTGTGTTTTTCTTCCTTGCCATGATTGAGATTTTGGTTTTGTAGTCTTATAACCTTTGCCCCAGTTTTCCTTCGACTTGCACTTGTGGTTGATACACATCATGTAGGGTCTTCTTCCTTTCACCCATACGCGTATCATAGGCCAGCTGCAGTCTTTGCATGCCTTGCCGAGCGCAGTGATCGACCCTTTGGTAGGCAACGGGAACCCTGTGCCGCACTGCTTGTAGTTGGTGCAGCCGACGAACCTCTTGCCTGTCTTCCTAGAAAATATCATGTTCAATTCCCCTGTCTTGCAATTCAGGCAATTCCCGACCCTTCTCTCATCCTTCCTAGATTCCTGCAGCCCCTCCAATAATTTCTTCCCGATGTTCTGCTCGTTCGCCTTGAACTCCCCCAGTATCTCCACTAGAATTTTTTCTGCATCGCTGACAACCTGTTCGCGCTTTATCTTTCCTTCCGAAACCTGTTCCGTTTCGTCCTCAAACTTTTTCGTCAGCTCTTCCGAGAGTATCTTAGGGGAGAATTCCTTGAGCGCTTGTATGACTGCCTCGCCTAATTTTGTCACCTGGATGCTTTGGCTGTTGATGTAACCCCTATCATACAACGTCTTCAGTATCTCGGCACGCGTCGCTTTCGTCCCAAGGTTCCTGTTTTCCATTTCTCTCAATATGGATCCTTGGCTATACCTTCCTGGAGGCTGTGTTTCCTTTGACAACTGCCCGATTTCCGATACTTTTACATTGTCACCCACATTCAGCTCTGGCAGCAACAGCTCATCTAGCAACACGTAAGGCGAATAAACTTTTGTCCAGCCAGGATATACGGTCCTCTTTCCAACGATGACGAACTTGTTGCTATCAATCCCAAGCGTGATTGTGTTGCTTTCCCTGATAGCTGGGTCTGAAAATGCAGCCAGGAATCTTTTCACAATGAGGTCATACAATTTTCTCTGCTGGGCGGTGAGGTTTTCCAATCTTGGGATTTCTGCTGTCGGATATACTGCCGGGTGTGCCGGGTCTTCTCTCTTTCCCTCCACAGGAATGAGCTTGCCTTTCGACAACAGTGTTCGTGCATCGCTCGCATATGGCTTGAGGCTAGTTAGTGAACCGATGATTTTCACATAATTGATATTCGGCGGGAGCTTTTGCGATGATGTTCTCGGATAGGAGATGAAACCGGCCTGGTACAAGCTTTCGGCAAGCGACATCGTCTGCGTAGGTGAGAACTTGAACTGGTTGTATGATTCGGTAAGCAAGTCAGTCGTGTTGAACGGCACGGGTGGGGACTGCGTGTATTCCCTCTTGTCTACATTCTCGACAATAGCATCCTTGCCTTTTGATTCCTCCAAGATTTTGTCAGCATTTTCTTTCTCCCAAATCTTTTCCTCGATGTATTGCGCAACTGCCTGCATGTCGCCAAGCTTGATGTGCAACAGTATCTGCCAGAATGGCGTTGGTTTGAAATTTCTGATCTCCATCTCCCTCTCATGCAGCATTGCCAGCGTCGGACCTTGCACCCTGCCTGTCGAGAGGATGGCAAATGCTTTCTCGCTGGAATTCTTGATTGCGAGTGTAAGCGCTCGTGTCAGATTTATCCCCCAATAAAAGTCCAAGTAATGTCTTGTCAACCCCGCATCAGCCTGATTGATGTAGATGCTGGGCGAGGCGTTCTCAAACGATTCCACCAACTCCTCCTTTGTCATGGAAGAAAACTTCATCCTCTTCGCTTCAGTCTTGCCGACAATAAACTTCAGGATATTGTAACCGATGACCTCCCCTTCGGTATCAAAATCCGTCGCTACAATGAAATCATCGCCCTTCTTCACAGCCTGCGATAATGTGTCAAGGTAGATTTTGGAAAACTCGCTGCCCTTTCTCGTGTATGCAGGCACCCACTGGACATCGAATACAGGATAGCTCCAGCCGCCCTTGTGCTTCACTGCGTCCAATGCGAACAGGTGGCCGACCGCACATGTCACGATAATCTTCTGCTTGCCTTTGCTCAGCTCGTACCAGTAGAACCTCCCGCTCTCGACCTTCCTTGGGCTGCTTGAAAGTGAGTGCGCAATCTTGCTCATTGCACTTGGTTTTTCTGTGATGATGACTGTGGGCATGAGTGAAGATTAGGATTGTTGGAATATTTATTCTATTATTATCGGCATCGTAGTCTGCCTAAAGTCTTTGATGGTCTTTTCCAGTGTCGAAAGCCTGGTCTCCAAGTAGAGCGTCCTGTTCACCAGCTCTATCATCTGCTCATCCATGATGCTTGGTCCAATGTCGTCTTCCATGGTCTTTACCGCCTGCTTGATCTTGTCGTCGTATGCTGCGCCAAATCTCGCCAGCTTGGTCTCGATCATCTTGTTTATGTTCGCGTATATCCTTCCCTGGTCGAGTTGGGTAATTGCCTTGTTGATGTCATCCTTGAACATATCCATCAAAAACAACCTATTCCCTTCCAGCCTTCTCGACATGTCATTCATCTGCTGGTTCATCTGCGTGACTGCGTCCTTGAGCTGTTGCGTGCTTACGGCGCTGCCTGTGCCTGCATGCAAGTTCTTCACTTCATTCTGCAACGCTACAATATTCTTGCTGTTGCTCTGTATCAGTTGGTAAAGCGACGATACTCGAGATGTCTTTTCCTGTATTTCTGATTTTAGCGCGTCCATCCTCGACATCATATCCGCCATTGTCTTCATCTTCGATTCCGCGTCCTTCAACGTAGTCCCGAAGCTTGTCATGGTCTCGACGTGCGATAAGGAGGGCTCTATGTCATCCACTCTCGTATTGATTTCCTGCGCAAACTTTTCAGTCGACGCAACCTTGGACTTGACTGTCAAAAGTTCTTCATGTATGCTCTGCAGTTCGTCCAAAACAGGCTTGGTCAATTGTTCTTTCGGCTCGGTGATTGATTTCTCCAACGCTGAAATCCTCGACTTGGTGAGCATCAGCTCGTTCTTGACGTCCTCATTCCCAGTCACAGGCTGCTGGACATTTATAGCAGATAACTTGTCATCAACGTACTTTTTCAAATCTTCGCTCGGTGCGGCAATGGCTTCAGGCTTGGATTGTTTGAGCGTTTCTATCTCGCTGCCCAATTGCTCTACTTTTGCTTTCAACTCGTCTGGAGCCTGCTGCTGAGAAGTGCCTTCGAGCATCTTCTTCAATTCGATAACACCAGCATTGTCAACAAGAACCAAATCCTCCAAATCATCCTGCCTCTGCTTGATCTCGGAAAATACGGTAGCGTCAAAAGACTTGAGCTTGCTGCTTATCTCGTTCAGTGTTAGTTCGGCATCAACCAATCTCTTGTCAATGCTCAATAATCTAAGGTCATCTGTCTCTTTTGTCAAGCGCCCACCTGAATATACCTTGGTCTTTCCTAATATTATCCTTTTCTCTCCACAGCCAAAGTCCCCAAATCGCCACCACAGCCGTAATCAGCCCCTCGCGCCACAAAAGCAGGTGCAGAATGTCGAAATATTGTATGCCGAAGCTCAATGTCACGCCGATGGTAGTGACTATGCGCGCGATGTTCAGCAGGAAAACCGCTGGCAAGCCGATTGCTAGAAAGTTCAGCTTTGACGACTTGACAGGTGTGGCTAACACAAGGGCAACCAATGCATACATGCTCTTCCATCCGGTAGAATCCCAAGACACGTCGATGCTTGCGATGCTGCTGCCAATCCATGGTCCGTACTGGGTTGTTGCATACCCCATGCCGTTGAGAACAAGATTTGCCAAGCTTGCTATCATCACCCTGAAAGGCTCGTAACTGAAGCCCGAGATAATTATGATGTACATCGGTAGAGCGAGTATATTGAACTTGACCATGAACCATGCGATTGTGGATAGGATCTTGGCTCTGCGCTTGTGCATGAACAATAATTGAAATGATATAGTATAATTAGGTTAATTGCAGAATTTCGTCAAGCCGATATCGTCTCATTTCGAAAAGTCAAGCAGGCTGATATCCCTTTTCACTTTTACGCCTTTCTCTTTCATATCGTAAAGTATGTCCTTCATCTTCCTCTCCTTCTTTATCGCTGCGTAATAGTATGCCTCATCGCGCGTATCCTTGGTTATCATGAATATAGCCCTGCCTGCCGATGTCCTTCCAGTCCTGCCGCGCCTTTGGATTGCACGGATTTCAGAAGCTACCGGCTCGAAGAATATCACCGCATCAACGTCAACAATCGACAATCCTTCCTCAGAGACTTGCGTACCGCACATCACCGAAAACTCTCCATCACCAAACCTCCTTATCGCCTCTATCTGCTGCTCCTGCGTGAGCCCCTTGCCTTCTTTCATAGATTGACCGATGAGGATGGTTGATTTGACGCCAGCACCGTTCAGCGCATCGTTTATCCTCTCTACAGTCGAGCGGAAGTTTGCGAAAATTATCATCTTTGCATCAGGCTTTTCTTCCAGGATGCCTTTCACCATTTCAACAGTCCTGCCAAGCTTTGGGTGTTCGATGCTCTTCCCGTGTAGCTCTGACACAAGGCTGTAAACTTCGAGGAACTTCGGGTTCTTCGCCAATCTCATGTCTGTCTTTTTCTTGCTTGTTGAAATCTTGTGAAGGAAATCGAACAACGGCATGATGCCTTGCGTCTCCACAAGTTCCATGGCATGGTCGACCTTTATCGCGCTAGCAGTCCTCATCATCGCCCAGAAAGCCCCGTAATTTTTCTTGCTCCTTGCAAACGATGCTATGATTTTCTTCTGCACTTCCAGCAGCATAGTCTTAGATGGCTTGTATGTGAAAGTATAGTGGTGCTCCCTTAACCAATGCGTGTCGTCTTTCAGTATCTCCTCCAACAACAGCTTGGCTTTCTTGAACTCCTCTGGCAGCTCTACAAAAACCAGCTCATGGTCTATCTGCTTGACATACTGCTCCACGTCCGTATCTTCATGGCTCCTTATCTCCAC
>SCSR01000109.1 GCA_004297575.1 archaeon | reverse complement strand
ACTTGGTATGCAGGTTGTAATACCTCCCTACCATCAACAGGACGATGCCGGTTCCCAAGAACGAATAGAACATGAAAAAGTTCGCAATCTCGTCAATCAGCATGCATAGTAATTCGTAATCTGTTAATAAATTATCTTCTCTTCAGCTCGATGCCGTTCTCGTTGATGACAAACGGGTAGATGTCAGTGCCGTGGTTTGTCCTGCGCATCTTCCTTATCAATAGGCTCCTAGGCGTGCCGGTCGCAGAGTATTCCAAGTAATGAAGATTAATCACGCCATCCACCAAGAACTCCTCGAACCCGAATCTGCTCAATGTCTTGGAACCGTTCTCTGGTATCTCCGTTATCAGCAGCGACGTGACATTTGCGCTTTTCAATGCCTGCATATAACTGAAGATATCGCTTCTCACCTTTCCCAAATCCATGCTGGAAACTTTCCATCCCATGCTTGCGATTGAGAGGCTGTCCAAAACAAACCTTTTCGCACCGTTCTTCCTTATCGCCCTCAGTGTCGCGTCCGTCAAATCATTGAAATCAGTCGGGGTCTGGTATTGAACAACTATGGAACCATTGTCGATCATCTGCTTGAACTTGGATCCCCAGCTGAACCTGTTCATGTCCGAGACGATATCCTCTGACTTTTCTTCCAGTGTCAGGTAAACGCCATTCTGACCGCTCAATGCGCCCTGCAAAAGATACTGGCAGCAGAAGATGGTCTTGCCGCATCCCGTCTGGCCTGCGAGCAAATTTGTAGAATTCTCAATCAGACCGCCCTCGATGAGCTGGTCCAATTCAGGCATGCCGATGCTTACTCTGCCTTCAGGCATAAAGAATACTTCGGGAGGGGGGATATTATACTTTTCTCAATGTGCAGCTGAGAGGCTGCTGGAGCAGAAGGTTGCATAACGAGTCTGTGATGTTGTCCTGCGTCACATTGGTGATTGTCTTGGAACCGCGCTGGCTGGAGATGTCCACCTGGGTAATCTTGGAACCGGTGAGCTCTTCCAAAAACACCTGCTGATTGTAATCTGGGTCTCTTACCTTGCTTTCCAAAAAAGACTTGGTGCTCCCGCATTCCAAACACGTGATATCATACTTGAACGAAACCAATGTCCCACCCTGCTGCAACACTGCCTGTTTTTGTTCGGACGTGAAAGGCTGCGTTGATACTGCGTTAGGCAACGATACCTCCTGTTGCTGTGTAGGGGAATAGTAGAGAGACTGCAGTATCGCGTATGCGAAAGTAGAGAAGAACATGACTCCTACGAGCACCAGTGATATTACCGCGTTCTTTCGTTTCATGCACTATTTATTTTTTATTAGACCAATTTAAAGTATATGGTATTGGAAAGGCTCGAGTCTGTCCGGGACGCGGTGAGAAACCCGTGGCATATGCTGCTGGTAGGCGGCATAATTTCTGTCATCAGCCTGTTTATAGCGTTCATGATGTCTGCCCAGTCTGTGGGAATGTTCACCAGCTTTATCGTAACTATCGCAATGATGCCGCTGATGGTGAACCTCATCACGTACGAGGAAGTGAAAGAGGAACAGATGGCACGGATGATGAAAGGCAACATACTGCAGAGGCACGGCGACATTTTGTGGATATACAGCTCGTTCTTCACAGGCATGCTGATTGCTCTGACGCTCATTTTCATGATGCTTCCGGCAGATGTCACGCAGAAACTTTTCGGAGACCAGATTAACCAGATCAACGTCATTCGCGGCAATGCAACAGTGTTCACCACATTCGAAAAAGTCATCGTCAACAACATCGGCGTGTTGCTGGTGGCGTTTATTTTCTCGCTGCTGTTCGGTGCCGGGGCTGTGTTCATACTGACATGGAACGCGTCGATACTTGCGACCGCGATAGGCATGAGCGCAAAGAGCCTGGGCGGCGTGGCAGGGCTTCCATTAGCGGTGTTGACGTACCTGCCGCACGGAAGCTTGGAGATACTTGCATATTTCATAGGCGGCATTTCAGGGGGATTGTTGTCAGCGGCGATAACCAGAAGGAAGAGCAAATGGTTCGGACTCATACTGAGGGACAGCTTGAAGTTGCTCAGCACCGGCGTGGTGATACTGTTCATAGCGGCTATAATAGAATCGGTACTGATTTCAGTGGCTTGATCATTCCATGAAAATTCCGGGCTTGCCGAACTTTGCCTTGGATGCCTTGTTCTGCGGGTCGTATCCTGCATCGGATGATTTGTAGATTTCCAGTTTCTTAAAGCCGAACTGCCTCTGCAGGTAATCCTTGGAGGCTTCAAAGTATTCCAATTCCTTCGGGCTGGCGATATACAGGTATGCGTTCTCCTTCTTGCCTGCGATCCTTATTATCTGGTTGAGGTCTTCGATGGTCTTGCGAAAAATCTCTTCCATCTTCAGCACGTCGTTGTCAATTTTCTTCGGGTCGACCTTAGGCCAGCTCTCTGCTGAAATCAGCCCTTTCTTCTTCATCTTCGACCATAATTCCTCGCAGATGTGCGGTATGATAGGCGTAAGCGCAAGCAGCCACTCTTCTATGATTTGATTTACAGCCGAGCCGCCTGCCCTTGATATGTAATGCTCGACATCGCTGAGCGTCTCGAAAAATATTTTCTGCGAGTATTTCTTGAACTCGTAATTTTCAACCGCCTTGTCCGCTTCCTCAAGGTTCCTGTAGAATTTCGACACAAGCCACTTGTCAAATGCCAACTCACCCTTGCCTTTGTGCGTGGCTATCTCTAGGAATCTTTCCAGCTTTCTCCCGACCAACTCGACGTCCTTTTCCCTCCAGTCAAGAGTGGATGATATGTCATTCGCGTTCGTAAGATACAGCCTGACAGCATCTGCGCCATTCTTCCTGACAGCCTTGGTCAACGGGATGACATTCCCGAGCGACTTGGACATCTTCCTTCCCTCGGCTATCAGCACTTCGTTGAACGACACGCTCTTCGGCCAGAGATTTTCCGGGAAGATTGCTGCGTGGTGGAAAACAAAGAACGACAGGTGGTTGGGGATGTGCATCGGCGTGGTCCTCCTCTCGTCGAGCGGATACCAGTAGGTGAACTCCTTCCTCATTCTCTCCAGCAATTTCTGCGAGACCTTGGTGGCTGCCGCGACTTTCTTGCTGTTGGAAGTCCCGAAGAAGACATAATCGAAAAATGCGTTTGTCAGGCTCTCAGGCTTGACCCTGTTCTCCTTGATCAGGTGCACGATGGTGTAGAATGACATGTAGATGGTGCTGTCGGAGAGGCTCTCTATCAGCAACTTTTCATCAAAGGGCAACCTCGTTCCCAAACCGCGATTCCTGGTGCACGGCCATTCATGCAGCCATGCCAAGCTGTCTGAAAAATATTTCCTGTAAAGTTCTGGTGCGACCTTCGCCTTGCCCAAAAGCTTCCTCGCAGCATCCTTCCATTTTTCATCGGCATAATCCAAAAACCACTGGTTATCGATGAGCTTTACAATCACTTTAGTCCCGTCACGGCAGAATACTTCCTTGACAGGGTTGCCATCCAAATCCTTCACTTGGCTCTCGAACAGTTTACTGCTGAGATTCATGGATGCCAGCATCTCGGACACCTTTTTCCTTGCCTGGTCTACCTTCATGCCAGACATCCACTTGGAATTCTCTTTCATCATCCCGTTGTAGAATTCCTGGGTGTAGAGCTCGCGCGTCGCCTTTTCCAGCTTTTCTGCCTCGTCCTGGGATTTTATGCCGAACTTTTCTATCATATCTGCTGCCGGGATGTCGGATAACCCTTTTACAGCAACCACTCCTATCGGTTCGACATGCTTCGCCTCTCCGGATTTTTCCAAATCACGCAACGCAATCAAATCAAGCGGCGCATGTGCAGGGACTGAGAAGACAATGCCTGTCCCCATTTCCGCGTTCACAAAACTTGCTGGCAATACCGGGACTTTCTTGCTTGCGAACGGCACTTCCACCTCTGTATGCAGCATGCTGCTGCCAGTGATTTCCGAGACAACCTTGATTTTGAATTCCTGGTTCTGCAAAATCTCGACAGCAGCCCTGGAGATATACCATGTCTCCCCGTTTACCTCAGCCTTGACATAAACAGAATCCGGATTCACCCAGACATTCGTGGTCCCGAAAATGGTCTCTGGCCTTAGTGTGGCTGCGACCAAGTATCCGTCCTCAGCCTTGAACTTTATCAGGTAAAATTGCGCAATGCTCATCTCCAATGCATCACCGCCCTTGACGTCATCTGTTGTCACGGGATTGTTGTCAGTAGGGCAGAAGAACACAGGATGCTTGCCTTTCTTCAGGTAACCCAGGCGGTTGAGGTGGAAATACTGCCATCGGATGAACTGGTTGTAAATCTTGTCGCCGGTGGTGAACTGCCTTCTCCAATCAATGGCGCAGCCCAATTCCTGCATGTCCTTGCTGATGACGCTGGAGTAATATTTCGCAACGTTCTCCGGGTCTTTGAATGTTTCCACGATTTCCTTTGCATTCTCAGGATTGTGCAGGCTGACGTAATCGATATGTTCGTCAATGACTTTTCTGTCGCCCTTTTCTATCCTCTTTGATACTGCAAGTATCGGAGTGCCGGTGATGTGCCATGCCATCGGCCACAGGACGTTCAAGCCTTTCATTCTCAGGTATCGCGCAGTCACGTCACCCAGCGTGTAGGTACGGCCATGTCCCACATGCAATGTTCCGGAAGTGTATGGGAATGGGATTGTGAAAAAATATTTTTTCTTCTTGTCAGGATTTGCCTCGGATGACTTTATCCATTTTTTTTGCCACTTGGTTTCTATGGTTTTAAAATCTGTCATAAGGGTGTACCAAACATCTTGACGGCTACCGCTCCGCCATTGTATAGAAATATATTATAACCCCTTTCCTTAAAGAAGCGCATATTCTCATCGTATCTTTCGCTGTTCGAATTATCCCATATGAAACTTATCCGGTTTCCCGCATGCTTCTCGCCAAGCTCCAAAATTTTGCTTCCAACACCTTGCCTGCGATATCTTGGGTCGACACCTATGTGTGACAAACGGCCTTCGTCAAACCACAATCCACCCACTACGTCTTCGCATTTCGCTATAACATAAACATGTGATTTGAGAAACTTTCTTCTCTGTTCGATTTCAGCATCTATGTTCATTGGCCTGCCGACAAGTTCCCAACAACGGCTTAGATCTCCGAGACATATGCTCGATGGTTCTTCTATAAACAACTGCCTCTGATATGATTTGGTGGTATTTGCCAATGATTCGTAAACAGAAAAATTGACACCGTTGTGGGAAGATTCGTCTATTTTGACAGGTTTACCAACTAACGTATAGGTCTGATCCACCGATTATCTCTCCAACACACGCCCTTTTAATAGTTTTTATCTAATTAGCTTTAAATATGTTTCACGGCCCCGTAGCTCAGCTTGGATAGAGCAGCGGACTTCTAATCCGGTGGTCGAGGGTTCAAATCCCTCCGGGGTCATTGTCTTGGCCTATAACTTTTGCCCGGAGCTTCAGGCTCTAAAGGATATGGATTACTGACATGATAGCCGGTGTAATCGGCATTGTAGAGGGTTCTTCTTGGCGCATAGCTGTCTATAAATGATCCCAGTGATGGGACTCTGCCGCAAGACCCAAAATCACCCAAGCACCTGTACCTGAGCATGATGCTATGTTGTAAAAGCAAGCCTAAATAGAATTTAAGCTACCAGAAATGAAAAGACTATTATGGTAAATCGTTCGGATTTGCTTCTTGCTTTGATTGTTATCGGCATAGTTTTCATAAGCGGTTGCGCCGGACAGCCAAGTCCATTCGGGAATGACAGCAATATGGGGCAGAATAACGATACGGAATGGAATAGGACACATTGGCAAGGAAATAACAACGACTTTGGACCCACGATAGGAAGGACCGATACAGGAGGATACCCATTGTTTCCTCTCAATACATGCCCTGACAAGATTTTGAGCCAGAACGCATCACAACCGAAGACAATTTTGCTGGGAACATTGAATGGCACGACATATGCTATGCAGGGAGAAGACTGGATAAGGGCTAATTGCGATCCGGGACTATGGATTTTCGAAGAAGCGAGGAATATGACGAAAGAAGATTATTTGAAGTTGCTTCCGTCGTGCGGCTCTAACTACACATTGTTCTCTGTGGTTCCTGTAGACATGAACAAAGTTGCAGCGATAGTTCCGCTGGGAAACTTCAATCCTCAGGGAGGGCACGTCTACCCGACAGACCACGTTTACTTTTCCAGCGGTGGTGCGACATGGAATCCAACCACTCTCTATGCTCCGGACAACGGATGGATAATGGAAATAAGGGTGGATACCCGTGAAACCGGAACGGAATACATCATGGACTTTGCGCCGTGCAGGGAAGTCATCGTGCGTTTCGACCATGTAAAGTCAATCTCGCAAAAATTAGCAGACAAGCTTGTCGAGCCATACGACAAAACCGACCACTTTATCATAGGCGGCACCACAAGGGATGTGAAGACCAAGCTGATGAATGTTTCCGTCTCTGCCAACGAAGTTCTTGGCGTGGCGGGAGGTGGAGACTGGTCGACTTTCGATAAAAGAAATACCAATGTTTTTGCAAACCTAACACGATACATACAGTATGATTATTCGAACGCCACATGCCCGATCGACTATTATACAGCAGATGTCAAAGCGAGCCTGCAGGCAAAGCTGGGCAAGTATGACGGTTCTGTGAAAAGAACGCTCGCACCTGTATGCGGACAAGTTGCACAAGATGTTCCGAACACAGCTCAGGGAATCTGGGTTAAGGTAGGCGGCGAAGCATTCGCTGATGTCAACCAGGAAAGTTATCAGCTCACCCTCGCGCACGACAACATCGATCCGAGCACAGGGGTCTTTGTCATGGGCCCTTCGGTTACCGATGTTGTGGCGAGCATTTACACCTTTGCGCCGACTTCCTCCGGACTTGTGAACCGTGACTTTAAAGATGTGAAATCCGATGGGAATGTCTATTGCTATGATGTCACGACCATATACCACGATACTACGGTGAATTCCTTCATACTCCAACTAACTTCCCCGACTACGCTGAGAATTGCAAGGCATTATTCCAGCTGCGGCAGCGGACCATGGACCTTCTCGCAGTATACTGATTTCGAGAGATAGTTCACTTGCAAAAGAAACCCAATGCTTATAAGGTTGGATATAGAAATTAGTTTTAATGTACTGGAAAGAGATACAGGCAGCGTTTAATTTTGCAAGACAGGTATTGTTGAAGCCTGACAAGGCGCTAAGGAAGACGATGAATGTAAGGGATGCTACGGTATACACTGCGATAATTTCTGTCGTCTCTGCGGTCCTGACGCCTGCGATATACTTGCTTGCGCCGATGATGATGTCCTTTGACTTGTCGGTGTTTTATGGTAGCATGATGGGATTGTACGGATTGGTGTTCATTCCTGTATTCATCATTTTGAGCGTTACCGGTGCGTTTTTGTCTGCCGGCATAATCCATCTGTTCGGGAGGCTGTTCAAGATACTCCCAAAGAATTTCGACAGGACGTATGACGCTGTTGTATACGGAAGGACGCCTTCGTTGCTGTTGGGATGGATTCCTGTGGTCAACATGATAGCAGGCATATGGGGAGTGGTGTTGCTGATAATGGGTCTTAAGAGACAGCACAATATTACGACTGGCAAGGCGATACTTGCTTTCCTGGCGCCGATAATAATAACGGTGGCCATAGCTATGGCGATTGCAGCCGCATTGGTACCATTGTATGTCAGTACTGGCATGATGGGATAAAACCTTTATACCTGAGCGACAAACATTATTTAGTATGCCTCGTGTTATAGGAGTCCTGTCCGGCAAGGGTGGAGTCGGGAAAACTACTTTGGTTTCGAATCTTGGTTATGCGTTGACGCAACTGGGGCATAACGTCACGCTTATCGACGGGAACGTAACCACGCCGCATCTTGGCATGCACCTGGGGATGCACATGGCGCCGAAGACCATACACCACGTACTGAAAGGCGAGACGAGCTTGAAAAGCGCAACATACGACCATCCGCTGGGGTTCAAAGTCATCCCGGGAAGCTTGTCTGTGAACGACCTGATAGGATTGGATATAGGGGAGCTTGCGAACATTACTAAAAAGGTGAATACTGATTTTGTGCTTGTCGATTCTGCGCCTGCACTCGGAAGGGAGGCTGCGTCTGCGTTGGCTGCTGTGAGCGAGGTTGTGCTTATCGCGAATCCTGACCTGCCGTCCATAGCTGATGCGTTAAAGACTGCCAAGGTAGCAGAGGCGAGCGGGAAGAAAGTTTTGGGAGTTGTGCTGAACAGAATGACACGAAAGAGGCATGAAGTCGGAAGGAATGACGTGCATGCGCTCATACAGTACCCGGTCATCGCAGAGATTCCGGAAGACGAGAACGTGGCTGCATCGATCGCTAGCAAGACCCCGTTGCTCGACATGGACCCGTCATCGCCTGCATCGCAGGAATTCTTCAGGCTGGCATGCAAGCTCACAGGAAGGCAGATGAAAAGGAACCTCACGTTCATGGAAAAGATGATTTCCTGGCTTACTGGATAGGCTTAAATTCTTTGGCTGTTTCTAATGTAGCATGAGATTTAGCGAAGTAAGAGAATTATTGGACGAACTGAAGGGGGAGGACAGTGTTTTCAAACTTTTAGAGACGAAAGAATGGGCCATAAGTGAATTGTACTCGCTCTTCATCAACACAAAAGTAAAAGATGTAGCTCGTCTTCAAGAATTTTTATCTAATTTGAAAGGCGATGAGTCCAGAACCATAAGTGTTGGTGGTGAAAGAGGTGTTGGAAAATCCACTCTTGTTAGTACAGCATTATTGGATAATTACTCGGATGGTAAAATAGATCAGATAAACTATATACGTTACAATGTAACTGATGGCAATTTTAAAGAGCTGTTTAAAATAAGCAGAACGAATCCCAAATCTCGTGTTATTGTAATTGATGACATTCTGTACTTCATGCCTGATTGGGCAACAGGAAGAGTATCAAATTTTATAAGAACTCTTGATAGTATCACAAAAATGTATTACGAACGTTCACCAACTCTGTTGATTTATGTAACAGATACATGGTCTCCAGATGTTTTCTATACAATTTGTGACGGTGTTGCAAGGGTCGCAGGAAGACAGGATTTGTTGCAGAATCTTCCACGACCGCCAATTAGTAAGAAAGTACATAACCCGCATGAAATAAATATAGATAGCGAATTTTTCGGGAGAACATATTCAATTACAGAAGGGGATTACCAATACTATGATATTGCGAAAGCATTCGGGGATGTAATGAGGTCCACAAAAGGGCTTCTTGCTACCAATCCGAGATTACTACGATTTCTGATAAATAAAGTCGGCCAAATTTATTACAATGGAAAAGACGCATACGATCCGGTATTGTTTGTAAATGATGAAGTATTGAGAAAATTCTTAACGCATGAATTGGAAAGCAAAGACGACGTGAAACAATTTATTCGCAATACAACAAATAGAATCAGAGAAGATTTTAGCACTAATATGAAATACCTACTTGGTCAGCTTAACCCAGCCTATAATGGTCTTTCATCTATTCCAAGTCCGGACGACATTGAAAAATACGATACAAAATTCTATCTTAACCGCATGGCTAGCATATCTAGCGGGATGCACAAAGATTCAGAAAAGATAGAACAGATATCAGGAGATTTGAAACTCACTACTAACTCTTATCGCCAAAAGTTTGAACATCAACGACATATGTTGGTAACTTGGGAAAAAATACCCGATAGAAAATTGGCAAAAATAAGGGACGGTTATAGTTTCACTGAAATGAATGCCCAATCTTTCGTGTCACAAAATCCGCTTTTATTTACAAATGAAAGCTACGGACCAGTAAAAGAACTGCTCGAAAATCCGCATAAAGCCATAGGGAAGCTAATTGAGAAAAGAGTGAATGCAGGACTTCCAGTATATTAGATTATTTCCAAATTCAACTCAAAACTTGCGACAGGCATTTCCAATTTCCAATTCTCCAATGTCTTCGGATTTACTTCACCGAAACTGCCAATAACTTTGCCTTCTGAGAAGACATGCGCACCCCTGCCTGCCGTATATCCTGTGTGAGCGCAAGGCTCTAGCGTGTACTCGATGCCGAGGTTTCTCAACAGGCTGTCGACAATTGATTTCATCTCTGCAAAGTTCGCCTTGCCATGAGAGACTGCCCCGCATATTTTCCTGACAGACTTGCTGCGTGTTTCCGGGTTTTCATCCGGTATCACTACGTCTCCAATTTCGAAAATATTTTGCGGATATGACACGTGCTTATTTGCCGCAAGAACTTTTACGATACTTGGCAGTAACCATGAGCGTAGGCATGTGTATTCCTTGCTCACCGGATTCTCAATTTCAATCACCGGCTCTTGGGGGACATTCATCTTGTCGAACTGCTCTGCGACATTTGAGAGTGTAGGTCTGATGATTTCTTGGAATTCAAAACCGGCCATGAGATGCCTGACATTGCTACAGAACTTTTCCAACTGGCTGGGCTTGCCTATCGTCGCGATGTTAGGAAGCTCGACTTGGAAATTATTGTAACCGTATGCGATGGCAATGTCCTCGAAAATATCGACTGCATGCAATATATCATTCCTGTATGCCGGAACCAAAACTTCAATCTTGCTGCCAGAGACGACTGCATCATAACCCATCCTTTCCAAAAGTTCCTTGATCTGTTTCTCGTCTAGATTTATTCCAAGCCACTTGTTCACACTGTCCTTTTCAATCTCGATGACATTTTCGCTCAAGTCAGGCGTTGTCTCTGATTTCTTCCCATAATTGAGCTTGACTGATTGTATCTTGCATTTTCTTTCAGCGAGGTTTGTCACAAATATGTTCAGCACCTGCTTTACCGCCTGTTTGTTTGTGCCAGTGACTTCGATGAAAAGGTTCTTTGTCTTTGGTGTTACTTTTGTCCTGTCCGAGTTTATGATTGGCGGAAAACTGAAAATCCCGTTCGCATCTGTGAAAACTGGCCATAACCTGCTGTGCTCGATGAGATTACCATACGCTTGCCCCTTCGAATTTTCTTCCGTGACCTGCTTCAATGTCATAGTTTCGGTTGACTCCAGCGGCACCATTTCTTTCTCCTTGCTCACTCCTGTGTAGGTTATCGGCGGCTTTATCGTATCAAGATCATGCACGCCTATCGCTACCTTACTCCTCTTCCTTCCTATGGTATCATGCAAGATTTCCTGAATATTCATCAAACTATCTATCATCTCTTCAGTCATGCTCACGTTCCTTACAATTGCTGATGCGACATATGGTCGGACTGGGACTGATTCAACTTTGACAGCTAGCTTGGATGATGCGACCGGATATTTCTTCAACCCTTCATCGATTTCCAAATATTGCCGTACAGCACGCGCCAAACCTTCCACGCCGAACAAGTCAGGCCTGTCTGCCGTGAGCTCTATCGTCCATTCCTTTTCGGTCTTTTCCTCTACATTGGGCTTGATTAGATTGAGAACTTCTTCCAACTGCTCGTCTGACAGTTTCTTCCCTATCAGCTGCTGCAAATCTTTCTTGTTGTATTTCAGCGTCGGCATTCATTCACCTACCAGTTCAAGCAGTGTTTTGTGCATGGATTTGTTCCCAGCGATTATGCCTTTCGAATAAGGAGTCCACGGCTTTCCACCCTTGTCTGTAACAATACCCCCTGCCTCTTCAACCATAAGGCATCCTGCAGCAATATCCCATGGTCCGATTTTCGCAGCTTTCGGAACAACAGATGCATCCGTCCTTCCCATTGCAGTATAACATAGGTCAAGCTCTGACGAGAAGAGAGATCTGATTAGGAAATTGTTCTTTGTATGGAATTCCAGAATCTTTGTAAGATCATCCAAGTATGACATGTTCACGATTGTCACGCTTGTATTTTCATTTACTTTTATTTTCTTTCCGTTCAGATATGCTCCTTGACCTTTCTTCGCAGTGAACATCTCATCCCTGTTCGGGTCGTATACCGCGCTTTCCATCACATCGCCATCTTGTAGACACAATGCAGTACAAAAGTATGGGATGCCTCTTGAAAAGTTCCACGTGCCATCCAATGGGTCTACAAATATTTTAGATTTGGAATTTCCGAGTTTGAGATTCCCAGCTTCCTCCGTAACAATCTCTCCGTCGAATCCGCCTTCCTTCAACAACTCGACAATCCTATCTTCGACCATCTTGTCTGTCTGTATGCTGAAATCGATGCCTTGTTTTTTCTTCAAAACCATGGAACTTTCTGTCTTTTCGAAATTCTCCAAAAGTATCTTGCCCGCTTCTCTCGCGATTTTTTCCAACTTCACACCACAACCTCTTTGTCTCTCAGCCACTGGATATTGTCTGAATAAATGTAACGCACGTCGCTGATTCCCATTTTTATCATTGCCAATCTTCCGATTCCCAATCCCCATGCAAGAACCGGCTTGTCTACACCAAGAGGCATCGTGACTTCTGGACGGAATATTCCTGCTCCTCCAATCTCAGCCCATCCTAGTCCTTTGATGAACGCATATCCCTCTACTGATGGCTCAGTGAACGGGAAATACGTCGGCTTGAACTTGACATCATCAGCACCCATAGCCAGCATTATCTCTTTCAAGAATCCAAGCAGGTTCCTGAAATTCAAATCTTCTGAAATGACAATCCCGTCAAGCTGGTCGAACTCTATCAAGTGCTTGGCGTCGATGACATCGGGACGGAACACTCTGTCGATAGTGAAGCTCTTGTGGTTCTTGAGATCCTTATATTTGTGAACACTTCTTGCAGAGACTGCTGTTCCATGGCTGCGCAAAATCAATCTCTTTGCAGCATCGTCGCTCCATATTCCCCAGCCTTTGCTTCCTGTAATCCATCCTTTCTCGTGAGTTGACTGGACGCGCTTCCACAGTTCCTTGTCTTTTATCGCGCCGTACTTGGGCTCTTTGATGAAAAATATGTCATGTATGCTGCGTGCTGGATGGTCTGCTGGCATGAACAAAGCTTCGGAATTCCAGAAACCTATCTCGACTAACGGCCCGCGCTCTTCTACGAATCCCAGACCGATGAGCCTTTCTCGGATATCGTCGATGACTTGCCTGTAAGGATGTATTTTGCCTGGCGAGATTTTCGGGACAACTAAATCAACATCATACTGCTTGAGCTTGACCTTCTTCCACAAACCTGTCTTTATCAGGTCAGGCGTCAGGTCTCCTACTTCCTTGCCGATGAGCTTGTCTGCCTCGCCGATGATGACTTTTTTTACCAGCTTTCTCTGCAAAAGTGTGTCCAAAAGTTTCTCATCGATTTGTTTTCCTTCCGAGATTTTCTTCAATGCTTCCTCTTCTGGAAATTCTTTCGGCTCTTTCAAAATAATTAGCTCGCCTTTCTTTACCTCAACGAACAATTTTTTCTTTGCCCACATGAATGCAATATCAAAATTACCAACCTGCTTTTGCGCCTGGGATATACTTATTTTCCCTTTTTTCAAGACGTTCAGCAAATTCTTCTCGGGCAGCCCTTCTTTCAGATATCTTTCTCCCTCTTCGGTAAGCTTGTAAGACATGTAAAATATCATTTGTTTTGAGG
>SCSR01000108.1 GCA_004297575.1 archaeon | reverse complement strand
GTTTGACAGGCAGAAAGTCGTAAGGACATGCCTGAGGATGCATGCGACACCTGAACAGGCGCAGCTGGTAGCGGACAAGGTAGTGGAGCAGATGTATGACGGCATCACCAGCAAGAAGATTTTGCAATTGGTCTTCCACAATCTGGGAAAGCACAGGCCTGAATTGAAGCACCAGATAGATTTGCGCGAGGCAGTTGCCAAACTCAGACCGAAACCGGATTTTGAAAAGTTCGTTGGGCTGTTGCTGCAGGAGTATGGCTATCGCATCTTTATGAACCAGATTGTCGACGGCAGCTGCGTGAACCATGAGATTGACGTGATTGCAAAGAATGATGATGAAGTCCTGTACGTGGAAGTGAAGCACCATCTGCAGCACCATACTTTTACAGGGTTGGGTGTTTTTCTGGAAGCTAACTCGACATTTGAGGATTTGAACGGAGGCAAGTTGAATTTTTCCAAGGCGATGGTCGTATGCAACACGAAAATCTCAGACCATGCCAGGCGTTACGGAGAATGTCGCGGGATAAGACATATCGGATGGAAATCACCTGAAGACAAGGGATTGGAACAGATGATAGAGGAAAAGAAACTTTACCCGATAACGATATTGAAAGGGATGAGCCCAGTGGTGGAGGCGAGACTGGGAGATGCGGGAATTGTTTTGTTAAAGCAACTGGCTGTAAAGGATATCAAGGCGTTGGCGAAGAGCACTGGCGTGCCGACAAGCGTGCTGCAGGAACTTGCACTGAGTGCTGATGAGATTTTGAGATGATGGAAGTCGTGTACCTGACCTCACTCGTATTGATTCTATGGATGATTTCCAAGCTGCTGAGGCATGAGGCGATATTCGTTCCGTTGCCGCGCGAGACTATAAGAAAAATGCTGAAGATGGCTAGAGTGAAGAAGACGGATATCCTCTACGACCTTGGTGCGGGAGATGGAAGAATTGCGATTATTGCTGCCAAGGAGTTTGGATGCTGTGCTGTCGGTGTGGAGAGAAATAGGATATTGTGTTGGCTGGCGAGAAGAAATGCCAAGCGTGCAGGATTGGATAAGAAAATAAAAATCATACATGGTGACTTGTTCAAACAGGATATATCGGATGCAAGCGTAGTGACGGTATATCTATCGAAAAAAGTGAACGAACAACTGAAAAGGAAACTTGGAAGATTGAAAGGTGCCAGGATCGTCTCGGCATCGCATGTCTTCAAGGGATGGAAAGAAACAACAAAGGTTAAGACTGGTCATTTTTATTGTTATTTGTATAAAGTTTGATTCACTTGGGTTCATAGTCTAGCCTGGTTAGGACGGCGCGTTGACGTCGCGTAAACCCTGGTTCAAATCCGGGTGGACCCATTCACATTTTGGGATATAGGGAAGTGCTTGAAACTTGGAATTTTTATAAAAATCAATTACTTTTACTACGAGTATTTCGTAATATGTCTCTTACATGATGTTCATACTTTTCTTCCCATGCAGGAGTTGTAATTAAAAGCAACTTCATTTTTCCAAGATAGTATATTTTTGTCCTTGGCGGGATGACAACAACATCAGTTGCTTTCACTTTAACCACTTTTCCATCGAGATAGAATGAGCCATTACCTTCAAGAATATAGTAAATAAAAGTGCTTTTATCGTGCCAGAATTCTTCATAATGCCCACTATCAACTTTTATGAATAATAATCCTGTGTTTGGAAATTGGTCTTTGCCAAAATAGAACCACATCTTTGCTCCATGTTTTTCAAAATACTTTGCATCACTTCTAGAAAACTTCATATTAATCTATAATTAAACTTGTAAATAAATTCATAAAAAATCCTGAAGCATGTGCTTTTAACAATAGTCTTGGCATCACTTTCTAGCAAACGTCAGAAATCCGGTATGGGCGAGCATGTGCGTCATGGGTCTCGTGAAAGTGTTGCCTTCTATCTGCCACTCCCTTTGGAGGTTTTCGAGAATAGTAATCATGGAGAAATCATATTTTCTCAGCTCTCTCCAGACTCGCTGCAACTGCTCGACATGCAGTGAATAGATGACCAGCCAGCCCCTGTATTTCAGGGAACTGTAGGCGTTTTTTATCACCTTCTCAGGGTCTTTCATATCCAGCGTAACCATGTCGACATTTTTTTCGTCAATCCATTTCGTTATGTCAGCCTTCTTGAGAAAGATATTCCCTATGCCAGAGTTCCTTATGTTCTTCTTAGCCACCTGATAGAACTCTTCGTCAATTTCATATGTGTAGACTTTGCATCCTATGTTGGCAAGCATCATTGCCAAGAACCCCGAGCCGGTCCCTGCATCTACGACCTTCCAATCTTTCCCGCATCCAGTCTCAGCGACTAGCATCCCAAAATCTTTGGGTGGTATTATCTGGGGCCCTCTCTTCGCCTTCCATAAGAAATCCCTTAGGGGGAGAGCTTCTCTCATATCAAACCTTTTAGCATAGGGATAATAAATAAGATGAAATAAATCGATATATACTGTGTAGGACCAAATGTCTTTCATGAAGCTTGGCGCAAAACTGATTGTTATGATGTCGGTAACATTCATGCTGGCTGCCCCACTGGGGCTTGCCCAAAAGTTCTCATCCGACACGCCGAGCACGACTCCTGATAATTTTCTTTACGGGCTGAACGTGGCGATAGACAAGATATCACTGCTGCTGACGTTCGACAATACGGCAAGGGCACAGAAAGGCCTGGAGATTGCACACGAGAGGCTGCTTGAAGTTAGGCAGATGGTTGCTGAAAACAAATTAGATGCTGCCAAGGCTGCCGCAAGGGAATACAACGACACGCTTAGCACGGTCGAATCCGCCATGTCAGGTATACACAATTCCAACAAGACCGAGGAGTTGAGAAAGAAAATCGAGATAGAGACCGACTTTGAAAATTATGACAATGCGACATCAAGTGTTATCAGCCAGATTGAAACAAGCGGCAATGTTACTGCAGGACAGCAGGCTATTATAGATTCCATCATCAGCTCGTTGGGAAACAGGACCGGGCATGTGAAGATTGAAATCCAGAACGAGAAGGAAAAGACGAAGATAGAGATACAGCAGGAAGGCAAGGACGCAAATGAGACTGAAAATGAGCTGGAGAATCAGACAGGTCTAACTACCATACAGAAAGAGAGGGCTAGCGAAACTATAGCTGATGTGAAAGAAAAGCTGGCAGAACTTGCGACCAAACTTGGAAACACAACCGCTACTTCGGTATCGCAATTATTCAACGAGTCAGAATCGAAACTGGCAAATGCCGAGATTGCTTTTAATCAGACTGATTACGGTACTGCATTTGGACAGGCAAATGCTGCAGATCAACTTGCAAAAAATGCCGAGAAGCAGCTGGAAAATTCATTGGAACACAACCCATCTGAAACTCATGAGACAGGAACCGTTGGCAATGTGACGCATGGTGAAGTAGAGTAAGCACTTTGACTGGTGTAACAGCAGTTTTCTTATTCCGGAAGCTCTTTAAAATGCTTTGACGAATATTACAATTATGAAACTGGACAGATTCCTGAAAAAGTTCAAGAAGAAACCCAAGGAATTCATAATCCTAACATTGTTCACGATATTCGTGTGGGATGTACTGTGGATGCCGTTCGGAGTGATACTGAATTTCAATTTCGAGCAATGGGTGATATGGGTGACAGCGAGCATACCTTATGATTTTGCTCTCGGGTACGTGAGCTCGAAGATAATAATAAAGTTCGACGAAACGGCAAAGAAAAGCAAGTGGTATTAAGTTATTTTTTATTCAGATGAACCCGACTATCTTGTTCTCACGCAAAATAGTAAGTATGTCGTTGAAGACCTTTTCTTTCGGCTGGTTCGCGTTCACGACATGCCACTTGAGCTCAATCGCCAGGTCAAGATGCTTCCTGCGGACCTTCTCAACAAGCTTGTCATTCGTCTCATGTATGTGGATACTTTCGATTCCCCGCACAAATCTCTGCCCGTCCAAAAGAATGCTGATACTTTCTTTCAGCAATTTTGAATTCACTGCCTTGAGCCAACTTTCATCTGCGCCTTTCACGCTTCCCCACGCCAGACTTGTGCCGATGTAATCTTCCGAAACGATGTTTATGTCAAGCGACAACTTTTTCTTCAAAGTCGGCTCGAACTGCATGCGGTTTACAGCGAACCACAACTGCAACTCATCCTCTGATATTTCCTGCTTGGGGCTGCGCAGAACCTTGTCAAGGTACTGACCGGATGGATATTGATTGTAGACTGGATACTTGAGATAATCAGCGCGCATTCCTCTCCTCAGCATATGCTCAACAAGCATCCTAGCCTGCGTCGTCTTGCCGATATTATTGATGCCGTAAAGGACTATGAACTTGCCAGGCATAATGAAAAGTAAGATTTCCAGGAATTTAAACCAGTTTAATTGCGGTAGATGTTGTCATGATGGTCGTAGTCTTCCAGAATGACGGTTTTGCTTGCTTCGTCGATGGAAAATGTTAGGACAAAGCTCCCGAAATGGACCCTTCGTTTCCCTTTCATGATATTGCCCAATGGCTTGAACCTATGTGGATTTTCCAGTATCTGCTCGAGTTTCTTTGTGATAGCTTCAAGTTGCTTAGGGTTCTTTTTAGCAAGTTTCTCGAATATCTCGTCTATATTCGGCTTGTTGCTGACAGTGTACATTTACTTCAGCCCATATCTTTTACGGAAATCATCTATAGAGCCTATCTTGATTGTCTTTTGCTTCTGGATTTTCTTCAGTTTTTTAATGTACTCCGGCCTGACTTCAGGCTCGATTTTCACGAACCTTTTGTATTCTTCAGCCATCCTGTTTATGGCTTGTGACTTGTCCTTCAGACCATATTCAGCCTTGACGATATTCAACACGTTATTTGTCTTCTTGTCTATGTCTATGATTGCCTTTACCATATTAATATGATGTTAATACCAATATTTAAGGATTTCAGATAGCCCAGAACTTTCTATTCTTCACAAACTGCCTTTCAGCATCCAGCACTGCTTTCAACAGCCCGTCTTCATCATTGTAAGGTTTTGAAAGGACTCTGCGTGCAGTCGTTGGTCCAACACCTCTACCTGCAAGAGCAATCGCTGCATTCCTTCCGTAGACAATGAACAAATCAGCCCTTTGCATGGCCTGATCGAACATCCTCTTGCCTTCTATATCAAGCTTCTTACCGTATATC
>SCSR01000107.1 GCA_004297575.1 archaeon | reverse complement strand
AGGATATATCGCATCATACATCAAAAAACATGGCAAAACTGTAGGTGGATTTTATAACAATAAGGGTGCTTGGTGCGTAATTGTGAACAGTGCAGTTAGTAATTTACATCATTCATTGCCTCACGAGGTCCTTACAACTGAGCTCAAGTGGTTAGCATATAAACTTGAACTTCATTTAGCAACTTTGCCAAAAGAAGACTCGGAAGATGAAATCTCCCAGCTCAGCCCTGAATTAAAAACTGTAATGATGGCACATAAGCACCCAGAAAAGTTTATCGAACCCAAGTTAATTGAAAAAGTCATTTACAAATTGAACAACAATGTCATGCATGAATTAGGGTTACATTGGGCAGGCGATTTGAGCCATTGGATTCCCTATGTAACCTTTAGGCATTGTATAGAAGAGAGATTTGTAAATTCCCTGCTTGAAAAATACAAAATAGATGTAAAATCCATACATCTCAGAAAAGGTGTAGTCAAAGAAATTCTGTTCAATAAGCCTAAAGAGGATGTGGAAATACAGAAGGAAAGAATATACGAGTTTCTTGAAGAATTGGAGTCAATAGGTATTGATTATAGAGAAAAGCAGCAGTCCAACGATTTCCCAGTAGAATTTGAACTAGACGATATAAAGATAACACCAAAAAGTTAAAATCTAGGCAAGCCATAATCTAACTATGCCCGTGACCATGACTGAATTGCAGCCTGTGAGCCTTTGCATGGTGACGCAGGATTTGTTCGATGCCAAGAGGTTCCAGAGGAATTTCTGCGACAGCACTCTGATGCGCATACAGGACAAAGGAATGGAGGAGCTGATTGTGACTGCAAAGAGGGAGATGAACGCGTCGATGACAGAAGGCAAGTTCCTGCACGGCTACAAGGCAGTGATCGTGAACAATATCGACAAGATACTTTCGCTGGTCTCGTCGAGGTATGGGCATATAGATTTCAAGACGGTCGAGAATGTCGTGGCGAGCGGCAAGGATTTGATGAAGAGGGTGATGTATGCTGACAATTTTGCGCAGATAGCTGCATTGGATCCTGTGTTCAAGTCGAAAATCAACCTTCCTACATACCATCTGTTCATGGAATCTGCAAAGAGGTCGAAGGTATAATGGAAGAAGAGATAGACCGATTGAAAGCGGTGCAGCGCGTCTTGAAGAACAAGATGAAGATCACGCAGGATTTTGACGAGAGGGATATGCTGCAGCAGCAGGTCGACCAGATTGAGAAGCAGATAGAGATGATTGCAAGGTTCAAGACTAGGTAACCGAGAATCCTGATGCAGTGTCGTTGTAGGAAGTCGAATTTACGGTGATGTTTGTCAGATATATTCCGCCAGTCGTGTAATTGTTCTGGATTATGATAAATACTTGCTCGGAGGCATTGAGGTTCACATTGGTGGTTGATGTTATGTTCTCGCCACCTGTATTGAACAGCCATGATATAGCCTGCTGATCCATGTTATTGACCGCAGTAACGATACGTATAGTGTCACTTTGGCTCTCAAGCAATGCCAAGTTGCGAGTTATCTCCAGCGCTTTTGTCATAAAGTTCCCGATGTAGGAATCGCTGGAAGAACCGTTATATGCATTAATTGTCGGCAATTGCCTGCCAGAGTCGGTATAGTTATTCGTTACAAGGACTATCAATGGCTCGTTGGAGGTGAGGTTGATGTTGCTTGCAACAGAGGGGTTGGAGATATTCCACTGGATGCTCTGGTTCTGTGTCCAATAGTTCTTTATGAAGAAACTCAGCAGTCTTGACGTGCCGTCCAAGTTGTAGATATTATAATCGTATATGCCTAGTGATTTTATAGTGAATGTGTAGTTGTAAAAGTCTGTAAGGTTGCCTGAGGATATGTTTATCGCCAAAGTCTTTGTTCCATCTGTGGTATAAGTTATGTTCTGCGAAACCGTTGTGGAGGCATTTGTACCCAGTATTGCTTGGTTGGTGAATGTCTGCCCATCTGTCGCGATATACCATGTTATGGTAGACGGATACCAGTAGTTAGTGATATTGAATATTGCCTGCATGTTGTCTGTTGATACGGAACTGGTGTTGACGTTTTCTATGGCTATGCCTTTGATATTGGAATTGATTGTTTTTGTATCATTTCCATCCACAGAAGTGACTGCACATGACAGTGATTGGCTTCCCGGTGATGTGTAATTGATGCTGAACGTATCGGTTCGGTTACTGTATCCAGCAAGCGTGAATGGTCCAGCCGAAGCACTATCGCACTGCCAGCTTATATCTTGCGAGGTAATGTTCATGTCATTATATGTCACAAGCTCGAATGTCGCGTTGCTGACGTCCAAAGTCTTCAGTGCGAGTTTGATTATTTTGACACCGAATTTGACGCTTTGGTTTTCGAAATCCACTGAAGTGTTGGCGGTTCCGGTTATATTTATGCCATAATCTCCTGAGTTTGTATAACTGTCGGACGGCGCTATCACTAGGACAGAATCATTAGAGCTGATGTTGAACGGGACAGTTGAGTTGATTATGCCATTGCCGAAATTCACGCTCCAATTCGTATTTGTTAACGTTGCATTCTTCTCATTTGACAGATAGAACTTGACTATTCTTGTTTTGTTGCTTGAATAAAGTTCGGATTGTTTGCTGACATCTATTCCTGCATCGCCCGTCGATATTTGCAAAGGTGCATGGATAGGATTGCTGCCGTATATGAATTTTGTAGTGTTGATGTTATCCCTTACAATTTTCAGGATGTTTCCTATGGCATTGTAAGAATACCCGAAAGTATTTCCGCCTATGGTAGTACTGGCTAGCCTATCCAGGAAATCATAAGACATGCTGTAGTTCCTATTGTTGACCGTATCGTTGATAGAAATGATGTTGCCTGCATTGTCATAAGTGTAGTTCAGCTGCTGTATGGCACCTGTCTTTATCTGGACCAGCCTGCCGTTCTGGCTGTCATATGTAGATTGCGTGACCTTGGCATTGAAGTAAGTCCTGTTCAGCATGTTGTCGAATGCATTGTAGAATGTGCTGTTGACAAAATTCAATATCTTGCTTAGCTTGCTTTGGTTGTTGTAGTAATAGTCCATGGTTTGTCCAGGTGTTGGAATTTGCTTGACCAACCTGTCCATAGAATCATAGTAATTCCTTCTGTCGAATTGTATGCCGTCGATTGTCCTTGTCTCTCGCGTTACTCTCAGCTTGTTATCATATTCGTAAGTGTAGGTTGAATTGTCAAAAGTGATGTTTGATAATGTCCCTTGGTATTGGTTATCATATGCATAGGTTATGTTGATTGTTGTGGAATTCTTTGTCAATATCCTGTTTAAGGAATCATACGTCATGTTAACTTGGTTTGTTGGATTATCATATGTTAAATCCTGTGTAGCAGCTAATGTTAGTTGAGAATAAAATACTATAGAAATTAAAATGAAGATTGTTAATTTAATTTTCATATAATCCTCCGCTAGAATTCCTAATCTGCATCGACTCTTTAACAGCGTGATTATGCTTGTTTTGCAGAGCCTTGTGTGTTATGTGGATTGATTGGTCTGCCTTTTGCAGTTCGAAATCTAAGGAAAATACTATCCAGTCTCCCAACTCAATTATCGAAATAAATTTTTTATTTTTAGGCAGACTGGTGGAATTTAGAATGAATTTAATATCGGGATTTGTGATGTGTTTAAGCAGTTCTTCCCGTATATAATCCTCATCTGGTAACCTGTGAGGTGGCTCTAAATACGATTGCACTATAGTTTTGTCTCCTTTGTATTGAATTTTATATAATGTCTATTCTTCGGAACTACAGAATCAAATTCTTCCCAAAACACATGAACTACAGATTCAATTTGTTTGAACTTCTTAATTTCATTTTTATCAAGTATTCTTGTGGGATTTATTTCGTCTTCATTGGATATTAAAAATTTCTTATAAGCATCTAAAGTTTTTTCAAGTCTCATTTTTTCAGTAATCTTAATAAACAAACCCCTTTCTATATATGTGTCTAAATCTATTTTTATAGAATCGGTTGTAGCGTCTCCTATATAGATATAATCTCCATTTTCTTTTATTTTAGATTTTAAGTAATATATCAAAATACTTTTAGAGAGTATCACAATATTTCTCTTATAAGCTGTTTCTAGAAATTTCTCTAGGATGAAATAAAAAAGAATGTGCGAGCCAGAAGACACTTTTCTTATAACATCAATTAGTTCAACATCATTTTTTATCTGTCCTCCTATAA
>SCSR01000106.1 GCA_004297575.1 archaeon | reverse complement strand
TGGTACAGTCATAACTTCTGAGGACGGGCCCAATACAGGCAGCTTCAGGTTTGTAATCGATGACAAGGCACATGTGAGAAAGGGCCAGTTCGTGCAGCTGGATACGCATGAAGGGCTGATGATATGCCGGGTGTCAGAGGTTTTCAAGACGAATCATTATTTCGAGCGCGCCGAATCTGTGAGCGAGTACCAGAAATCAGGCAGACCATTGATGGAGCAGTTTCCTGTAGGCAGGTGGGAGTATACGGTGGCAGAGGCAGTGCCGTTGGGAATATACTCGAATGGCGGACAGCATCGTTCAAGTTTTCCTCCATCACCAGGGGACAAGGTACATTCGGCTGATGAGAGTCTTCTTGCAGACTTTTTCGGTTTTGACGGCAACGATGGCGTGAAAGTAGGGAAGGTGGAGTTCCATGAAGTGCCTGCTAATCTGAACCTCACGAAGCTTTTCCAAAAGCATCTCGCCATACTTGCAATGTCCGGAGCAGGAAAGAGCTACACTGCAGGAGTCTTGATGGAAGAAATCCTTGAGAGGAGGGATGAACTCGGCAAGCCTGCGATAATTGTTTTCGACCCGCACGGGGAATATGCAGGTTTTGCTGAAGGCAAGTACGGAAGTATGGTGAACGTGTTCTCATCAGAAAACATAGCAGTCGCGACGAACAAATTGTCCATAACTAACATCGGCGAACTGATTCCGCAAATGTCTGCAGTGCAGAGAAGAGAACTCTTACCGATCATCAACAAGCTTCGCGAGACAAAAAGGGTATACACGCTCTTCGACGTGATTTCGGAAGTGGAGAACAGCGATATCAACCCGAAGACAAAGATACCGATGATATCATGGCTGGCTGATCTAAATTACACAGGGTTGTTTGAGAGCATAGAGAAGCCTTCGATAGAAACGATCGCACAGCCGGGCAAGCTGAACATCTTCGACCTCTCGGATTTCGTGCATCTGAAACAGAGACAGATTGTGGTGGCTTATTTTGCAAAGAAACTTTTCGAGGCAAGAAGGCAGGGAAAGATTCCGCCGTTCATCATGTTCGTGGAAGAGGCGCACCAGTTCGCACCTGGAGGGGAGGAAGAGGAGCGTGCAGTGTCAAGAGGCGTCATAGAACAAATCGCACGTGAAGGAAGAAAGTTCCACGCATGCATGACTCTCATCACCCAGAGACCGAAGAGGCTGTCCATCACGGCATTGTCGCAATGCAACACCAACATCATTCTCAGGATAACAAACCCGATGGATCTGAAACACATAGAGGAATCAAGCGAAGGGATATCACGCGATGTGCTGGACATGATACCGGGATTGAAAGTGGGAGAGGCACTTGTTGTCGGTGAGGCTGTCAATTATCCGGTTCTTATAAAGGTCAGGCAGAGGAACAGCGTGAATTCTGATAGAGGCGTGAGATTGGAGGATGCGATTGCGAAATACAAGCTGGGCAAGAGCCTTGATGCAGCAGACATGGAAGCGTTCATGTGATTGGATGTTAAATAGAAATCAACAAGAGTATGTGTCAAAACTATTGCAAAAGTACCAAGGACCGACTCATGAAACCGATTATTTTAAAGACCTTGGACTCGATAGATTCATTGTATTAGAAGGCGTTTTATCACCAGAAAAATCCGCACAAAGTCCATTATTTGCAAGATTCCTTTACGAGCACAAAAATCTGTACAAGAACGCTGATGTATTGGAATTGGGTTCTGGCTCTGGAATTCTAGGCATAATTATGGCAAAATATGGAGCAAAAAGAGTTGTAGCGACAGATATACAAGATGTCTGTGTGAGGAATATCAAAGAAAATTCTCTCAGATATAATCTGGACTGCATTGAAACCAGACAAGGTGATTTGTTTGAATGTATAGATGAAAAGGAGAAATTCGATCTGATAGTTTTTAACTATCCTTTCTTTTATGGCAAGCCTATCAAAGGCAATACAATTTCAATTGCTATACTAGATGAAGGAAATATAATTAAAAGATTTTTATCTGAGGGCCCTAGGTACTTCAAACCAAATGGAAAAATAATAACAGCTTTTTCTGAAGTTGCAGGGAAAGGCAATGATCCTACAATTCATGCTAAAAAATATGGCTTGTATATTGGCGTGCTAGAGACTTTTGAAACAAAAACTGGTAAGAAATTTATCTATGAGGTAACAAAAGCACAAACGTGATTAAGAAATTTTTCAATAGCTTGCCTTATCATTACTTTCTATTAGTCATTAACTCAGTAAGCTTCTTATACTTTTTCATCCAATTACCTATTGTTGGTCGTATGCGTTATAGCGAGAGCAGACACGAAATCAAAGGTCTGGAAGAATTGGCAAAGCAAGAAGGTCTGTCTGGCAAAATTATTGGTGGAAAATATATCAGGAACGGTAGGATGGAAAATCTGTTGCCAATTGATGATATTGATAGGCTTGCACTGGAAGAGGATGTTGCAGTATACAGAACACCTAATAGATTTACTCGTGTGGGTGCGATAGACACTGAATTGTTGAGAAGCTCTAGGGTTCCAAATACCTCCATAATTCTAGAAATATATTCACGCTTGAAAGAAGGCGAGATTTTAGTATTGGATATATCATATGGTAAAAAACCTAGATTGCTTGGTGTGAGCATCGGAAAAAGAGAAAGATACATCCATCGTGCATTGCCATACGTTTAGAAAATCTGCTCTATCCTAGTCTCGCCGTCATTCTTCTTATCCCTTTCGAGTATGTAACCGACTCCCGTGATGGCTTCTTCCATCTCTGACTGGTGCGTGATAAGGAAGCACTGGTCGATGAAATCGTTTATCCTCTCCCTTAATGTCATGGCGAGCATGTTTATGGCATTCGCATCCAAGTTGGCAGTCGGCTCGTCCAGAATAAGCACGCGTACATTCGGCGCAAGTACAAGCGAGAAAGCAATCCTCAATGCAAGCGCTGCAATGCTCCTTTCACCGCCTGACACGACTCCTTCGACATTCATGAACCTGCCAGACTTTTCCTGCAACTGCAGCACATAATCTCCTTCGTCAACAGCAAGCTTGGCACCTGTGAAATCCTGATATGGATAGAGTGCGGTCCACATCTCTGACATTGTAAAGTTTACAGCTGCTATGAATTCCTTCCTCAGTTCCAGTTGCGTCTCTTCAAGCGCCTTGGCAAAAATCTTCAGCTCCATCGAAATATTGTCAAGCTTAGCGATATACTCCTTTTCCTTCGCAGCATTCTCCACAAGACCCTGCAATTCCTGCAGCCTCGCAGTCTTTTCCTTGATAAGGTCTGTCAGTCCGGAAGCCTTGGCAGCCAACTCCTTCTCCCTCGCAGCCAGTTCCGTAAACATCTTCTCCTGCCTTTCAAACTCCACGCCTTGGAATACATTTTCTATCTCAGCAACATGCTTCATCATCGCCTCGCGCTCTGCAACAAGCGATGACAACCTTGCTTTCTTTTCCTCATAATCAAGCAACTTGTAAAAGACCATATCTGCTTTCTGGCTCTCATTCGTCGCGCCTTTGTATTTCTCTTTCAGGCTCTCGATATCATTTCGCACCGCTTCCAGCTCTTTCGCAATCTTCTTGCCGTTGTCATTCAGAACCGAATAAATGTTCTTTGTGTTTTCCAATTCGGATCTTATAGCATCGAAATTCTCCAGGTCCTTTGCCATCAAATCAAGTTTTCTCGCAGCATCGATCAGGTCGCTAAATTCCTTCTCATTTATTTTTTTCCTCTTCGCCAGGTCTTCTATGTGAGATTTCAATGCGCCGATTCTCATCCGCTTTTGCTTGATGAGCATTTTCTTCTTCACAGCGCTCAGTTTCGCTTCACAAATAGGGCATTTACCTCCAATGACTGACAGCTGCTCGATGGAATCTGACAAATCCTGCAATCTTGCCTTGCTTGCTTCTACCTCACTGATGATACTTTGCATTAGTTCTTGTTTTTCCTTCAACTTTGTGGAGATGTTTATCTCGCTCTTGAACCCATCGAACTCTGCCTTGATTCTTGCCTTTTCCTTCAGCTCCTTCTCAAGCTTGCTCAGCTTTTCCTTTTCAATAAGAGTTATCTCGCTCTGTATCTTTGCGTTCTGCTCTTGCAGCTTGAGGTAAGACTTGTTCTTTTCTGTCAGCATCTCCTCGAAACTCTTCGCCAATCTCTTCAATTCATTCACATTCTTCTCGACGTTCTTGCTGCTCATGTTCTCAAGATTCTGCAAGTTTGTCAATGTCCTGTTAGTCTCGTTGATTGCGCTTGACAGTCCGCTCTCCTGCCTTTTGATAATCTCCAACTGCTTCCTGATTTCAGACAGCCTGACAATCTCCTTTTCCATCCTAGACTTGTCTGCGGAAACTGTTCCCAACTCATTCAACAACGATTGCCTTTGTTCAGTCATGGTGTTGATAGAAGCCAACAGTTCAGCGATATTCCTCTGCGTCTTTTCCAAATCCATGTGCTCGATGACGCTTTCCTTCCCGACTTTTTTCTCGGCAATCCTGTTCACAAGCGATGTCACATTGGAGCGCACCTTTTCAAACTTGTCTATCATCAGAAGCTCGTCTATCTTTTTCATCCTCTGCCCGCGAGGTATGGTCAAAAAGTAATCCAACGCGTTCTGCTCAGAATAAATCGCCTTGCTGAACAAGTCGTAATCAACCTTCATCACCTTACTGACAAGCTCATTAACCCTCTGTGTGCTGGGCGCTTCCAAAAGCTTTCCATTCTCCCTCAATTCTGAATATGTCGTGCCCCTTCCTTTTTCAATCACTCGTTTGACCGAATAAACATTGTTATCAACCTGGAAATGAACTTCCACCTCAGCCTTGTCCCTTTCGATAGGTTTCTTCATTATCATCTCATCTAGCTTGAGCTTTTTCGATTGCAAGTTAGGACAAGTGCCGAATAATGAGAAGCATATCGCATCCAATATCGAAGTCTTGCCTGCACCCATGTTTCCAAGCAATGCATTCGTCCCTGAGGAGAAAATCAGCTCAGAGTTTGCATGCGATCTCCAGTTAGTCAACCTTACTTTCGATATCATTTACCCAGCACCTTCTGCTCTCCTGTAAGAATGTTAAAGACTTTCTCAATCTCCCCGCCGCTCAGCAAACCAAACAGGCTCTCGTAATCCATGCCATCGAACTTTAGCTCATCAAGGTTCTTTCGCAGCACTCCCATGCCTATCTCTTCCACGGACATTTTCTGCTCTCTCAAATTTCGCAGGAACTCCATCTTTTCTGTCATCTCGGTTGCGTCGAACTGCCTAGCAAAAAATAGGATTGCCCTGTCCGCGTACTTTCTTTCGATATATTTCAGGTCCTGGTCAGTGATGTTCATGCCATTGCCTGATAACTTGATGCGCATGACCGGTTTCTTTGCAAAATTCTTGTTGGTCAAGGTACTGTTTATCACCCGCTCTATGCTTTCCCTGCCAATGCCATCCAACGACAGCTCGTGGTAGAAGAACTTCCTGTCATTCTCCAGCGGGACAAATTTCACGTCGACCTGTCTGCCTATCTCCAGCTGCGTCACGCCTTTCTGTATCTCTGACTCGCTTTTCTGGAATTGCGTGATGATAGAACTGCCTGCGATTATCATCGGCTTGCCGTTCACCTTGTCTTCAAAGTGCGTGTGAATGTGACCGTTGATTATGACATCAAACTGCGGAAGATTTGATAATGTGAGTGTAGGCGGCTCGAGAGGCGAATAAACATAAGGGTCGATGCTTTGGTGCAAAAGTAAAATGTTGATTGTGTCTGGCACTGGCTGCGGATTCCATCTTTTCAAAATATCATATGCGAACCTCTCCGGAACGTTTGACATGCCATGTATCGCCACCTTCACACCGTCTTTCTCGAAAACAACTGTCTGCAGATGGAGATGTATCATCAGCCCGGCATTCTCCAATGCCTGCACTGTGTTCAATTCCTCACGGCTCCTTCTTTCGTGGTTGCCATGGACTGCGATAACCGGAACGTGGTTGAGTGTTCGCTTGGAGATTTCTTTCAGCTCCTTGGTTGACTTGACGAGGCTGGTCCCCATGTTCTGCTGCAATAACGGCTTGGACAGGATTTTCATTGCCTTTGCCCAAGTCTGGGTGTTGGGGACGCGGACATCGAATACGTCACCTGCCATGATGATCAGGTCAGAATCCAATGCCTTTTCCATCGCCTCGTCTGCATTGTCAAAACTGTCCTCTGCCAGCGCCTCGCTGTATGCATAACCGAAATGCTGGTCGGACAGGATTGATATCTTCATTAATTAGAAGTATTGCCGGCGATTTATTTAACCTTGCTATTAGCGAAGTCTATTTCCTTGGGTTCTCGTCTGTCCAAACACCTATTGCGGTATCGTTAGACCCTGCAAATAATCCATCTACATGTGTTGTGAAACCGAATCTGCCAGAAGCTTTGCCGCAGCTAATGGAAAAAGACTCATGATCGCCCAACACATATCCGGAGAAAAATCCTTTGCCTTTGTCTTTATGTTTTATGTCTGAACGTGCTGGCAATGTGCCGGCGAAGCCATCATGATAGCCATTAAGAGGGGTCTCTAATGTTTGTAGAGGTGGTCCGAGGGCTATATCCGCCGTCATTTCTTTAATCTCATTTGTTTCTAACAATTTCCCATCTCTTCTGAATACTGTCTTGGTAGGAGGGTTCCTTTCGACAAAACTAACATCAATGATATTGCTTACCTCGTAATTGTTATTGACACACATGACCACTTCGCCTGTATAAACCCAACGATTGTTCAAAATATTCTTCTTATACAAAGTTTCAGAAAGCGATGCGGCAAAATTCTCTTGAGTGCTACCAAGTCTAAACTTCATCCCCATTTTTTGGGACAACCCTTTGAGCAGATAAACCTGCTGTGGAAGACCCAAGTCCATGATATCCGAACCAGCACTGTAAAAACGGTCCAGACTGCAAAAGTTAACATCCGCGGAAGTCTTTAGCGGCTCGATACCGACATACGACACCGAAGATGAATTGCTTGCTTTGACTTCTTCGAATCTTTGGGGCAATTGCAATGTTTCAGTCAATATATCCAACATTCCTTTTATGGTCCTGTAATCCAACTGCTGATGCTCCATCCAATCAATTCTTAATAAGACAGTGAAGGATTTATGCTTTATTCTATCTTCGTGAACAGGTACTTGCCTTTCTTTACCTTGCCTGCGAACTTGCCGAACTTGACATCCTTTAGCGTCCCTGGCTTGGTTCCCAATTGCTGACTGATTCTCTCAGCAGTCTCTGGAAGGTATGATGAAATGAGGATGGCAATCACACGGGTCGTTTCAAGCAGGTTGTAGATGACATTTCCCAATTCTTTTCCTTTCAATTTCCATGGCTCGTTCTCATTCACGTACTTGTTTGTTGCGCGTATGAAGCTCCAAATCTCCAGCAAGGCATCTGTAAGCTTTATTTCGCTGATTAGCTTGTCTATTTTCTTGACATCCAGCTTGCTTTCCAATTCAGGCTTGCCTTCTATCTTGCCGTCGAACTTTTCTGCAAGCGACAGGACACGATATACCAGATTTCCCAAGTCAGCGACTAGCTCACCGTTTATCCTTTCGATGAATTTCTTTTCCGAATATTCCCCATCCTCGCCGAACGGAGTCTCACGGATAAGGAAATACCTGACTGCATCTACCGAATATTTCTCTGCAAGCTTGACCGGATCAATCACGTTCCCTAGGGATTTCGACATCTTCTGTCCTTCCACAGTCCACCAGCCATGTGAGAAAACGGTCTTTGGCAACTCAAGCCCAGCCGACATTAACTGCGCAGGCCATATCACACTGTGGAACCAATTGATCTCCTTCCCGACGAGATGCACATCAGCAGGCCAGAATTTCTTGAACAGCTTGCCATTCGGTCCGCCGAGGACTGATATGTAATTTATGAGGGCCTCAACCCAAACATAGGTTACGTGCGATTCATCCAGTGGGAACGGTATTCCCCATTCCAATTTTTGTCGCGTGATGCTCAAGTCTTTCAACCCTTCCTTCACACGGTTGATGATTTCAGGTGCACGGAACTTTGGAGAGAGAAAATCTGGATTCTTTTTGTACAATTCCAATAACTGGTCTTGATACTTGCTCAGTCGGAAAAAATATGTCTCCTCTTTCAGCAGCTTTAGTTTCAAGTTCGGATGGTCTGGGCATTTGCCGTCTACAATTTCGGTCTCAGTCTTGAAGCTCTCACAACCAGTACAGTAGTATCCTTCGTAGAATCCCTTGTAGATATCACCGTTCCCATTCACCTTCTCGATGATTTCCTTGACAATCTTCTTGTGCCTCTCTTCTGTAGTGCGGATAAAATCGTCATTCGAAATGTTCAGCTTCTTCCATGCATTTTTGAATGTGGCAGAGACTTCGTCAACAAACTCCTTGGTCGTCTTGCTAGCAGCTTCTGCAGCCTTTTCAATCTTCTCACCATGCTCATCAGTGCCTGTGACAAAAAGAACGTCCTCTCCTTTTAGCCTGTGCCAACGTGCGAGGATATCTGTGGCTATAGCAGTGTATGCATGCCCGATGTGCGGCTCTGCATTCACGTAGAATATAGGTGTCGTTATGTAGAATTTAGCGAACTTTATCACCTCTGATAAATTTAGAGAAAGGATTAGTTAAGGTTATTCTAGAACTGCATTTGGCGACCACTTGGAATAATTATCACCTGATTAATTAATCCAGTATATGTTTAAAAACCTATCCTTTTGCTGCCGTCCACATGACACGGAAAAATTCCTTGAAGGTATTTGAGACGTCCTCGTTTCTAATCAAAAGAAAATATGATGGATGAGCATACTTCATCACAAGCAAAGTTTTTCCAACAGCAGTTATACAGACAGGCGTAGATAACGGTATGTATCTAATCTTGTTCAATGGGAGCTTCTTCAATGCATGATAATATTTTGTAGCTTTTTCAGAAAAAATGAATTTAGCTTTGACTCTATATTTTGGTCTTATCTTCCCATGCCAATTAATCCAAAAATTATTGAATGACTCGTTTTTATGGGATGTGACTCCTGTAGCCAACCATTCTCTGGTCTTATTGGCTTTGAACTCCTCTTCAATAACCTTTTGTAACATAGATCTCAAGCCGTCTAGTCCTTCATAAACAGTTGCATTGAAAATATTTTGGGTTTTCTCGTTTTGTTTCAGTAAAGGAATTAAACTCTTCACCAATTCTTTCTTACATTCAATTCTATCTTTTTCCTGATTCAGGAATTCTAAAAGCACTGTAGGATCGGCAGCTTGAAAATGCTTTACCTTGTCTACAATTATAGATGAGGCCAAGCCTTTGGAGATTAGTCTGTCTAAAATTTCATAAATGATAGACGGGGAGATTTTGGATTTCCTAACTATTGCACTTTTTGTAGATAACCCAAGTTCCAATAAAGCAAGATAAGTTTTCGATTCCCCTTTCGTTAAGCCTATTCCTTTCAAATCTGTTTCGACGCTCATAATACTAGTGGTAGTGTGCCAAATCTTAAATTCTTTAGTCTTTTGTGTATCTTTAGGGCATGTCAAGTATTGAACAGAGAATTGATGAACTCAGAAGTGATGACAAAAGCGGTGCTAGTGAATTAACTCAAAGATCTGTTGCTGTGCTAAAGGAACTGGCTGAGAGCTTCGAGGGGGATGATAAAGGAGAGTTCATCCATTACGTTTCAAAATGGGGAAGCACTTTAGCAGGCCTGCATCCTCATATGTCAGCGATAAGATGTTGCATCGGTGGGATAGTTTATGGATTAAATGAACATAGAGAGTATGCAGATGTTTTCGGATTAAGACATTTTGTTTATACATTTGCTGACGATTTTATTCGTGACTCGAATGACAATGTAAAAAAGATAGCTAGGAATGCTTGTGAAATAATAGGGGATAATAAATACAAAGTTTTATTGACTCATAGCCGTTCTTCTACAGTCAGAGAGGTATTTAGACAACTGATTAAAATAGGGTATTCTGTAGAATTTATTGTAACAGAATCTCGCGGCAGAGTAACAAGACCTGGAGAGGAAACGTCATATCCGTTTGGTCTACAAACATCTGAAGATTTGAAATCAATGGGGATTGTACATAAGGTTGTCCCTGATATCTTGGCAGGTCATTACGCAAGAAAAACAGACGCTTCCATAGTCGGTGCTGACAGTATTTTAGGCGACGGTGGTTTGGTTAATAGCGCCGGTACATATCATATTGCGCTTGCAGCACATGATGCGAATAAACCATTTTACGTTGCTTGTGAAACTTTGAAATTTGACCCTTCATACAACCAAAGCAATGCTGACATATTGTTGGAGACGTTAAACAAGAGAGATGTTGGGAAAGGGCATTTGTTTGACATCACTCCTTCGCGATACATCAATGATGGTCGTATAATTACGGAAATTGGCGCATTAAAGCAATCTGAGATAGCTGATATCATGACCACTAAAAGAAAGTATCTAACAGCATTATGATTTTAGATGTCAAGATTACCGAAAACAAAGGAAGAATTCTTTGATATTGTAAAGGGGGTCTACGGAGATCAGCTAGTTTATGCAATATCAACCTGCTTGGAAAGAAATGGAGAGGAAATATTCGAAGCATACCCAGTCACATTCGCTGAACACAACTACATACCAGGAGATATGAGTGCTGCCAATATATCAAGGATGATGTTGAGCGGCTACGTGTTAACTTTGCGTGATAAAGGTGGCAATAGTAGGACTACAAGATTTGACCACTATATAACCGATAAAATAAAAGAGCTTGAACAGCAATTAGCAGAACTACAAACTAAGAATGCAAGTAAACCTTAGTCGTTATCTTCTCTTGCCTTTCGAGTACACAAGTAAGTAATACAATACCGCTCCGAGAAAGTTCAGGAATATCAGCACAAGAACCCATACCAGCTTGTCAGGCGTCTTCCTCTGGAGCAGGTCGATGAGCATCCACAGCCAGAATATGCTGAACGCTGCGAAAACAACCAAGCCAAACAGCCCGAAACCAGCCATCATGCCGAGCCATCCATACGTGCCAAAAGAATTCATCATGCTGCCCCAGCTTCCTGTCCCGTTCCAGTCCATCATTCCCATGAAATTCATCATAAAGATAATAACGTTTACCTTCCATATAAAGCTTGTGAAAGATTTCATCGAACTTACCGAGAACCTGTCGCAGATTATCGCACGAATCGAAGGCGAAAGGAGGGTTGCAGCGGATGCTATCAGGAAATTCAATTCCCAGAACACGCTCACGCTCAGCGATGAAGTAAGGGAAAACAGGCTGATCATCCAGGCATTGCCGAGCAACCTTGAAGGCATGAAACTGGCAGGGATTGACGGTGGATTGGTGAAGAAATCGTTCCACGGATTGGACTTGATGCTGTTGCGCGCAGTCGGAGTGATTTTCAATTATAGCAACGGCTTGAATGTAGATTACTATCCTGAATCAATGCCAACTCCTGACCCGCACACAATCATCGACCCGTTCTCGGATATAGAGTTTGAAATCAACTCTAACATCCTCAGGCAGATCAAGGAAATCACAACTGCCAGAGAAACCGTGGAAAAGTACGAGCCGGACATTATATTTCTGAACGGTTCAGTCATCCCTCATTACACTTTCGTGGACAAGAGTTCGCTGCTGTATGACAATTACAAGAAGATGATAGAGGCTTACCAGAAGCTGTTCGATACAGTAAAGGCAAAGAAGACGATACTCGCAGGAGTGATAGAGGATAGCAGGGGCACGAGATTCTGCGAAGTGATATCGAAACTGGAACTGGGAATGCTGCCGCAGACAAAGCTCATTTTGCAAAAGACCAAGGACTCGAACCTTCTCACATATGCATTGCAGCACGGTGATAGGACGATGACGTTTACATACTCTTCAGATGCAAATCATCCCATATTGCGTGAATTTCCTGGCGAGACTATCATGACATTCTATCTCAAGACTTCGGAGTTCGACAGGCCTGTGAGGATTGATTTCCTGGCAGACAAGGGGTTGGTTGCGGACAAGATTGCCTCAGTGCTTCTTGCATTGTCGACACACGCAGGATACGGCATGCCTTCAATTATCGTAGAGGCGGACCAGCGTGCGAAACTCTCCGAGCATGACTTGGAGATGTTCTACATGGATATACTCAATCGCGTCGGGAATTTGTCCGGGATGATGGAGCAGAGAAGGAACAACAGGCCTTTCTGATTATATACCTAAATTTCTTAAAGAATGTCTGAACGAAAGAACCTGTAATAAGAACTCGTTTGTTTCTCCATAAAGTACTGCTTCGTAAACTTCTGAATCATTAAACCATCTTGCATCTGGACGAAGTGTAATCTCTTTTTGTGAAGGTACTCTCAGAACGCCGTACTTGTTTACTTTCTGATAAAATCGATTGCCATCTTGTGGAATATCGAATGTCCTGACATCATACTTGCTTAAAATCTCAGCATAAGGCGGATTTGATTTTAGATTGGTCTCACTTGTTTGAAGCGTTGATCCAAGCAAAACATAATTTTTACTCGCTGGATTGCCAGGTTCTTGCCTTGTCCTTAACAATGTCGTACCATCGCTTACAGATTCTACCAATACAATATAACCTTTGCCTGTTTCAGCTAAAACTGGCTGTGTCCACGGCTTGGCTTCTGGGCTTGTCCTGATCCTTAGACCATGTATATTAAAGTATCCAGGAGGCTCCCTGCGATAATTGCCATCTATCTGCATACCCCATGGAGGCTCTACACTTGTCAATGGAATCTCTTCCACAACCATCTTGCTTTGTGCCCTTTGTTCATTCAGCCATTTCTGCCATTCTGGGACTTCCATAATTATCCAATGATTCTAAGCCTATTTATCCTCTTCTATTACCTCAAGAATTAAAACCTCAAAATCGGTATCTTATTCCCATTCTGTTGTCGCTGCAGGCTTGGATGATGCATCGTAAACTACTGCATCCACACCGCCGTAACTGTTGATTACAGGATTTCTCAATATATTGTGAGCAATGTTATCGCACACTTCCCACGGAACCTCTTCTGGCTTTTTCAACGGCCTCACGCTCCTGAAATCCACGGAATGCACATCCCTTATCGCGATCAACGGTCTGCTAGGTCCTGGGAATAGAACAACAGGCATCTGCGAATAAGTAATGTGATTCTTCTCAAACGTGTTCTCGGCAATTTCAGTAGCTTCCTGGAGCAAGGATATGTTCTGTCTGTTGAATTCCAATCCTCTTGTCACATTCGCAAACTGGCTCGGTTCGAAACCGTTCTTTGTCCAAGATTCGTGCAAGTAAACTGTCCTACTGATCGGCAACTCTTCTGCCAGCAATTTTTGCGCGCGGGTGATTGCGTCCCAATTCTTCTTTCCTTCTACCAATGCAAGATGCTCGAATGCCCTGCCATCCCCCTTCAGCCCGACTGTCTTTATCGGCAGCACGTATCCATCAAGATCATATTTTCCTGCTATATCACGCGCATTCCTTGCCAACCGCTCTTCGTAAGGATGAATCCCTGTCACCATTCTCACAACAAGTCCTGGACCTGGAAATGGCGGACGGCCTGCTATGGATTCTGGAAGACCAAGATATCTAGCTAGCTTTCTCACACCATCCTTGCTCAAGTATCTCAACGGCTCTACAGTCGACCTGCCGGAATCATCGCTCTGCACGTTGTGATGTGTCTTTATTGTAGCAACAGTGTGCATGTCCGGACCGTTTTTCTTCGAAGCCTCCTTTCCGCTCTCCCTTCTGTCTGTTGCCAGAGTGCCTTGGACAAATGTTATGCCTCTTTCATGATGTTCAGATATAAGCTCCTGATAAAGCTCATCGAATGTCTGGCGGTAAAGTTGCTGAAAAGTTTTCCTCTTGTCCTCAGGGTCTGTCTTGCCTTTCAAAGCTTCTATAAGCCTGTCCGAATAATTGTGCACGCTAATCTCCTGTCCAGTCACGTCTAAAAGGAGTCTACTGACTCTGTCTGCCTCATCCTTCCTTTCCACGCCCATGTCAAGATGTATCGCTGTGACAGGAACGCCTGCTTTTCGCGCAAGTTGAAGTGCAACGGTTGAATCGACCCCACCACTTACGTAAACACCAGCCGTCCCATTGCCAACTGCGCTTTTTATTTCATTAATCGCATTGGTTGCATATACGGCTATATCCAAGTTTGTAGATTGCAACGCGCTTGGCTTGGCACCGCATATCACCTCAGCAAAATTCCTCAGTATTTGCGTTCCGTATTCCGTATGAGTGAGCTCTGGATGGAACTGAACTGCAACTTTTTTCTTTCCGAACGCTATGGCAGAAATATTCTTGTCTGTGCGCGCCAACACATGCTTCTCATCAACACCGTCAACAGAATCGCCATGATTCATCCATACTATGGACTCTTCCGGCATGCCTTCGAAAATCGGATGTTGCTTTATTATCTTCTGCACAGTTCCGCCGTATTCCCTGTTTCCTGGAAAAACTCTCGCACCTTTTGACTTTGCTATTGTCTGAAATCCATAACAAATGCCGAGAACTGGTATAGGTGATCTCAGTATCTCCGGGTCTATATGGTATGCATCGGCATCATACACGCTCTTTGGACCGCCTGAAAGGATTATCCCGCTTGCACCTTTCATCTTGCGATACGGCGTATCTGATGTCACTTCCATTACGCTATGCCCCAATGACTCTAACCTGCTGCTAATCAAATCAGTATGTTGTCCGCCAAATTCCAGGATATAGAACAATCCCATGGATTAATGATAACCATTTAATTTTAAATCTTTGAAACCCTCGCAAAAAGATTAAAACACCGAAATCGTTATACTTTCTATGGAACGGACATATACCAAGGATGTCACAGTAGACAAGCCCGTGCTGCTCAAGGGATGGGTACATGATGTCAGAGTGCTTGGTGGAATCAGTTTCCTGGTTTTGAGAGATGGTCACGGGACAGTGCAGGTTACAGCTCCTAAGGGCAAGGTTCCGGAAAAGGTTGCAGAGACCATACAGAAACTGCATCAGGAAGATTTGATTGAAGTCAAGGGAACTGGAGCGAAGAGCAGGGCGAAGAACATCGCTGTCGAAGTCATCCCGGAAAGCATCACAGTTTTGAACAGGTCAGAAACGCCGTTGCCACTTGATCCGAGAAGGGTGACCAAGGCGAATTTAGACACGAGATTGGATTGGAGAGTGCTGGATTTGCGCTCGCCCGAGAATTTGGCAGTTTTCAAGATACAGGCAAAGCTGATAGAAGGCATGGAGGAATATCTGAGAAAGAACGGTTTTGTCCAAGTGTTCACGCCATCATTGCTCGGCGGGACATCGGAAGGCGGCTCGGAAGTTTTCCCAGTTGTTTATTTTGACAAGGAAGCTTACCTGAGACAGGATCCGCAGCTGCACCGAGAACTGTTGATTGCTGCAGGATTTGAC
>SCSR01000105.1 GCA_004297575.1 archaeon | reverse complement strand
GACGCAGTCTCGTAATAGTAATAATCAACCTTCGCCTCGAATTTCACGCTTGTATAAGGACCTGTCAAAAGCTGTTGTGCCTGGTTCCTGTCCACAGTGTAATCGCAGATAAAGTTCACAGTCTCCCCGCTGGATATATCGAACCGTTGGTTTTCTGGCAAATCTGTGATTTCTTGACCTATAACTGTCAGAGGAGCTGGTTCTCCTGAGAAAAACTCTTCCTGGGCATGCAGGTTGTTTTCTCCAAATTCGATTCCTGTTCCAGTCAGGTGGCAGTTGCTCTTACCGTCAGGCGTAACTATGTTAAGCGCCGTGGACAGCCTAGATATATCGATAGATTTTATCCTAGCAGTGCCATCGCCCACGTTCGACACTGCTACAGTCAAAGCCACATCGTGTTTCACATCAAACTGGTCCATGGAGAGATAACTCTCGGAGAAATATGGTATGACATTCAATGGCCCCGAGCCGGTACACGCCTTACCTAATGTCCTTGTCCCGCTACCCTCGCATGCCTGTATAGTCTTTGGCACATCTCTGGAAGTTTTGGTGATGTAATAGTCGTTAGTGCCTGATGTTTTGAACGGATATCTGACATTGACATAAAGGCTGACGTAAGATGATTTGAACGAATCAGGAATTTTATCACCACCGACTACCGATATCATAAGCGGCGGTCCTCCTACACTCACCACGCAGTTGTTGCTGTCGCTAGTACAACCATTGCTCGTCATCCTATAGCTGGGAACAAAGTTGTTATTATTATCATACGATCCACATGTAGGATATCCGCCAGACTTGCCGCACATGTACCCGCCTTCGATTACCACAGGTCCTACGTCAAAATCGCTAGGGTTGCTGATTGTTATCGGGAACTGGTATGTATAACCTGGTCTTGGGGTTGGGAACGGTACTCCGCTCTGCCCAATGCTCGCGCTAAGTAGGTTGGTACCGCCGGTCTTGTCCGCTGTTGGTGTTCCAGGTTGACCTGCACATTCTGGTGGTATAGATCCGCCTTGCTGCAGTGCTTTCGTCTGAGCCAGTGTACATGTCAAACCAGGGCCCAGAAACGGACCTAGGAAATCTACAAATATGTTAAGCAATACGCCAAAAACCAATCCGATAATCACTGTTGTCAACACTCCAGACATCACAATCGTAGCTGGGCTCTTGATTTGGGAAAGCATGGCAAAACCCAGCAGGTATATGATAAGATAAGAAACGAACCACATTGAATTTATGAATCCTCCGATAGGTGATGGCAGCCAGTTCACAGCAAGTGCAATCCAGTTATTGAGAACAAAATATGATACAATAACAATCGGCGCAGCTGATACGAGCGCATAACCGAGCGGCTTTGTTTCATGTTTCAGGCCTTCTTTCAGTTCTTTTTGCGCCCTTAACGGCTCGGCTTGCAGTCCAGCCAATACTTCCTGTTTAGGTCCATGGACAAGTGTCTGTTTCCCACCTTCCCCTCCGCCGCCCGCAGCCTCTAACTGTTTCTCAGCCAGCTTCTCTTGCGCCTCAAGAAGCTTTTCCTGCAATTCTTCTATCCGTTCTTGGCGAGTTTTTTTAGGCGTCGCTTGAGGTAACGTTGAGGGCTCACCAAATAAGTTCTTCATGCCAGCCGCTATACGTGGTTCTGTAGGTTGTTCTGATTCCAATCGCCTTAACCCTTCTATTACTGGCAACGGTTTTTTCCTTTCGTATTTCGCAGGATGAATTTCAGGCTCATATTCCTTGCCTTCTGTGCCTTTAAAGAGTTCGCCTAAAGCCTCTTTCTCTCTCCTATTTCTCTTAAACGAAGATATAAAATTGGATTTCTTATCACTAGGCCGAGCATATTCTGAAACAGATGGTTCACCACCTTCTTTCAAAAACTCATCTGATTTCGTATGCTCGATAAGTTTGTTTGCCTCTTCAAGATCCACTAGCCTTGCTTGTAAGTTGGCGATTTGAGAGTCAAGCTTTCTAACCTCCTTCTCATGTTCCTTTACTTCCCTGTCCAAGTCATTTGCAACCACTAATGATTTTTCGTTGCCCCATTCAGGAATCTGTGGCAATGTTCTATAATATGATGCTTCCCTTGTTTTCCTGAACGCCTCCGCCTGATTCTTATCTCTCTTACTTCTCAAATC
>SCSR01000104.1 GCA_004297575.1 archaeon | reverse complement strand
TTCACTCCTAACAGTCCTCCTGCAGACGCTTCTGGCAAGTCAGCCCCAGCCTTTTGCAATCCAGTCACTTTGGTGGTGAGCATCTTGTACTTGTTCCCAGTCCTGATGCCTGGCTTTATCTCAACCTCATCTCCCACCTTCAGTTTCCCCTGCACAATGCTTCCGCCGACTATTCCCCCGCTCAATTCTTCTATCTCCGTCCCGGGCTTGTTGATGTCGAAGCTTCTCGCGACCAGCATCCTCGGGCTTTTCTCCAAGTCGCGCTTTGGCGTCGGGACAAATGTCTGTATCGCTTCCAGCAACGCATCGATGTTAACGTTCTGCTGCGCTGAGACTGGGATGATGGGCGAGTTCTCAAGCAGCGTACCTTTGACAAAATTCTTTATCTCCTGGTAATTCTTCAGTGCCTGTTCCTTCGTCACCAGATCGATCTTGCTCTGCACGATGATGACGTTCTTGATGTCAACAACTTTGAGCGCCATCAGGTGTTCTACAGTCTGTGGCTGGGGGACTTTTTCATTTGCAGCAATAGTCAGTATCGCACCGTCCATCAGGTTTGCACCTGTAAGGACCGTTGCCATCAGCGTCTCGTGCCCCGGGGCGTCGATGAAACTTATCGTCCTTTGGGCTTCCGTGTCAGCAAAACAATAAGGGCATTTCTTGCTTGTAGAATATTTCCCGCATTTCGCGCACTTGTATATGGTCGCATCAGCATAACCGAGGCGGATGGTGATTCCACGCTTCAATTCTTCAGAATGAGTCAATGTCAGCTTGCCAGTGAGAGCTTTTGTCAATGTCGTTTTGCCATGGCTTACGTGCCCAACCATGCCGATGTTGGTCTCTGGTATGAGCTTTGGATTAGTGTCACTGAACTTACTCGCCCCCGGCTTTTTGTTCAGCTTTCGGCGCTTCCTTTGGTTTCTCTTCAGCCTTTGGTGCTTCCTTCTTCGGCTCAGCCTTTACTTCAGTTTTCTTCTCTTCCTTGGCTGGCTTTTCCTTCGGCTTCATTGGTACAAGCTCTTCCAATGGTTTCTCGCCTTTCTTCGTGACCTTGCTGTTTATCTGTGCAATATCATCTGAAATCGTGTTGCCGTGGACCATCTTCCTCTTTCTCATTCCCTTCGCCCATGGGTGGAAACCTGGAGTGCCTCCCAAAAGTAGCCTTTTCCTTCCCGGACCCTTCAATTCAGGGTGCATAGGGAAACCATCGCTGTCGCTGCCGCCTGTTATCTGCAACGAATACCCGGCCAGCCCAAAAATATCGCCTGAAACCTCGTCACCAATCTTCTTCCCGATTAATCCTACTGCCACAGCCTGGTCTATCTCCTTCTGGAATGTTTTTTTCGTCTGAGGCTCTGAAATTACGATTTTCACGCTTGCCATAAACAGATTAGTATGGTCAACCTTTAAATAGATTGTCGACGAATTTCGTTTTGAGTGATATGACAGGTGGTAATCTTTGGAGAACAGGAGAATGCCGGTATTGGTATAGTGGGTGGACTGGGTCCTGAAACTTCAGCCAAGTTTAGTCTGGATATCACAAATAGGATACGCAAATTGACTGGAGCAAATCCGAATCTTATAATTGACAACGTGCCGATGCCTGAGGAATTGGAAGAGGACGCGATTTTAGGCGACCCGTCAGAAAAAGTATTTCATTTGATTAAGCAGAGTGTTTTGAGATTGAATAAAATCGGAGTGAGATTCATAGTCCTCCCATGCAACACGGTTCACATTTTCTTCGACCGTTTGCAGAAAATATCTAAAGCACCGATAATCAACATAATCGATGAGACCGTTTCAGCAGCAAAAAGGTCAGGTTTCCAAAATATCGGGCTCTTGGCAACTACCGGAACAATAAACTCAAGGCTTTACCAAAAGGCTTTCGAAGGACACAATATCAGATTAATCCTACCCAACAACACGATGCAGAGAAAAGTTTCGGACATAATACTAATAACTTTGAAAAACTCCATAATTAAAAAGGACACTGATGACTTTCATTCGATATTGGATAAACTCTTCCGAGATGGTGCAGAAGCTGTTATTCTTGGGTGCACTGACTTGCAGCTGTTAATAAGCCAAAACAACAAAATAAAATTAATTGATTCTATGAAAGTATTGGAAGATAGGACAATTGATTTTGTGAAAGGTGTGAAAGATGACTGAGAATAAAATCGACCCGTTCGGCTCATCGCAGATAGAAGATTACAAGAAACTGACAGGCGAACTTGGACTCAAGCCTGTGGACAAGAGTATTCTTGACAGAATAAAGAATCCGAACCGTTTCATGAGACGCGGCATAGATTTCGCGCATATTGATTTTGACAAGTTCATCGATGCTTCGCAGAGGAAAGAGCCGGTTGCAATCATGACAGGAATCAAGCCCACCAACCAGTTCCATCTCGGCAGCAAGATGACGGCTGAAGAGATTATTTATTTTCAGAAAGAGTTCAAGGCGAAGGTGTTCTATGCGATTGCAGATTTGGAAGGGATGGTCGACAATGGGTTGCCGCTCGAGGAACAGCACAAGATTGCAGTTGATAATGTCGCAGACTTGCTAGCTCTGGGTCTGGACCCAAAGAACGCGTTCATCTACAAGCAATCTACCGAACAGCGAGTGATGAATCTTGCATACTTGTTCAGCCGCAAAGTAACTACAAACCACATGAAAAACCTTTACGGTGAGAGGCAGTTGGGATTGTATTTTGCGGCATTCACACAGGTCGGTGATATCCTTTTGCCGCAGACGGAGGAATTCGGCGGGTCGAAGCACGTATTGGTTCCGGTGGGTGCAGACCAGGTTCCGCATATATTTTTGAGCAGGGACATCGCAGG